>CAKZUM010000772.1 GCA_937921525.1 uncultured Saprospiraceae bacterium | reverse complement strand
ACAAGTTTAATCTTCGATAATAAAAAAGCAGCGTATCTATACCACTTTGCCTACGATTGTATCGACCAAGAATATCCGAATAAACTAGGACAAGTATTAGGCGATGCTTCTTATCTGGCGACACCTAGCGAACTACATCCAGCATTTTATGGTTGTTTTGATTGGCACTCCTCTGTACATGGACACTGGACATTGGTGACTTTGTTATCAAAATTTCCAGACTTTGAACATAGAGCTGCCATTCTCCAAAAGCTACAAGCCAATATTACTAAAGAAAATATTGCTAAGGAGGTCGCTTACTTCGATGATGTGCATAATAAAAATTATGAACGAACCTATGGTTGGGCATGGTTATTAAAACTTGATGAGGTCTTACAAGATTCAGATGACCCTGCGATGCAGAAAATGAAAGCAGACTTGGCACCACTAAGCAATTTATTAGCACAGAAAATGATTGACTTCTTGGATAAATTAAATTATCCTATTCGAATTGGAGAGCATAGCAACACCGCTTTTGGAATGTCTTTCGCCTACGATTATGCAAAAAAGTATCATCCAGCACTAAAGCGTAAAATTGAAGAGAAAGCTAGAACCTATTATTTAAAAGATGCAGGTTGCCCTTTGACTTGGGAGCCGGGTGGTTTTGATTTTTTATCACCGTGTATGCAGGAAGCGTCCCTAATGCAGAAGGTCTTATCCAAACCAGAATTCCAATTATGGTTAAAAGAATTTCTTCCTGATTTTGAGGAGGAACCTGCAAAATATTTAGAACCAGCTGTAGTAACAGATAAAAGTGATGGTAAACTGGCTCATTTGGACGGCTTAAATTTCAGTAGAGCATGGTGTCTATATGAGATAGGAAAAGGAATTGGGAATGAGCAAATGATGGAATTAGCTAAACGACATTTTGAATTTAGCTATGAAAAGATGGATTCTGGAGAATATGCAGGTGCGCATTGGTTGGCTTCCTTTGCTGCGTATGCTTTGATTAGCGGAGAAGCGCGTAAATAAAAAAAAGGAAACGAACCGAAGTCCGTTCCCTAATATCTTTCGTCTACCCCCCAGCGACAAAAGACTCTGCAATATACAGATAGCCTTATTTATAAAATGCTGGAGGAATTAGTTAGTGTGACGGTACTAGATAGATTTTGAAATAGGAAATATTTAATATGGAAAAAATATAATTGTTTTAAAGCCTGATCTTTCCCAATAAGCACTTAATAGGAATGTTGTATTTAAAAGGGGTTGGTCGTAAAGAGAGGAGGGCTTCGTGACAAATAAGAAGGTGTTTTAAGACTTGGGAAGTTTTAAAAACTTACCAAGTCTCTTAAAATTAGCCTAAACAAGCCAATACGGCTATCAATATTTTTACAGAAAGAGATAAATTATTCACTTTTTAAGTTTTGTACTTTCATTTCAATGGAGAAAAATATAAATTGTTTAGAATTTCCATCCTATTTCTAATCTTATATTACTTACTTTTGTTATCTATTGTGCTTAATTATGAATTGAGAATTGAGAATTTTGAATGCCTTTAGTCCTTTGAGATTCAGTAGTCGATTCTTTCTATACATTTCTTTTGCATAAACACCATTAGTCTTATCAGGACAGTCTGACCTCTGACTTCTAATTTAAACCTATAAACGTGCCTAAAGAACCTCAGCAACGTACGATAAATATTTGGCAGCCACTCGCATTTGCAACGGTACTAGTTGTAGGCTTACTATTTGGTATGCGCTTACAACAAGAAGTTCCCGTTTTAATTTCTAATAGTTCAACTGCTCTTAAAACGTCTAATACAGATAAGATCGAAGAAGTATTGAGATTCATTGAGGCAAAATATGTGGATGAGGTAGATCAAGAAGAAATTTTAGAAAAGGTTATCAACGGAATCTTCAAAGAATTAGATCCACACTCTATCTACATACCTGCGGATCAATTACAAGACGTTAATGATAAATTAGATGGGAATTTTGAAGGTATTGGGATCGAATTTCTTGTAATAGAAGATACGATTACGGTGATGACGGCTATAAAAGGTGGACCCTCCGATAAGGCAGGTATCCAAATAGGAGATAAGATTGTAGCCATTGAAGATTCTATTATTGTCGAAGAAAAGTTAGACGAGCAAGGGGTTGTCAATATTCTAAGAGGGGAGAAAGGAACTGCGGTCAAAGTGGGCGTGCTGCGTAATGGAGAAAAAGATATTCTTCATTTTCAAGTCACTAGAGACGAAATTCCCATTAATAGTGTCGATGTATCTTATATGCTAACACAGAAGACGGGATATATAAAGGTCAATAGATTTAGCTCTACCACACATACTGAATTTTTGGAACGTTTAGAACGTTTGCAAAACGAACACCAGATGGAAAACTTAGTAATAGATGTAAGGGATAATCCCGGCGGCTACCTACAAGAAGCAACGAGTATTCTAAATCAATTTTTTAAAGAAAAAGATAAGCTGTTAGTATATACAGAGGGTCGCACCGTAAGAAGGAGCGATTATGAAACTACGGGAAGAAGTTTTTTTAATATTAACAACATTGCCGTATTAATTGATGAGGGTTCTGCTTCTGCAAGTGAAATATTGGCAGGCGCAATTCAAGATTGGGATAGAGGAATCGTTATTGGTCGACGTTCCTTTGGTAAGGGCTTGGTGCAAGAACAATATAATATGAAAGATGGTGATGCCATGCGTTTGACAATAGCAAGATACTATACTCCCTCTGGAAGATCTATACAAAAAAGCTATGCGGATAAAGGCGTCTACGATCAAGATTTAGCAAATCGATTTGAAAGTGGAGAACTTTATGATATGTCTTTGGCCAACCTTAAGGACACGATACCTTATTATACCAATGATGGTCGGACAGTATACGGAGGTGGGGGCATCGCTCCTGATATTTTTGTCCCATTGGATTCCGCTAAAATGAGTGCTTACTTTACGGTAGTTCAGCCATACATTCGATCTTTTATTTTTAAGGAGTTTCAAAAGAACAAACAGCAACTTAAATATCAGTCTGTAGAAGATTTTACAAAGAATTATTCCATCTCTCCTGCTTTATTTGAAGCCTTTCAAACTTATACTAAAAGCAAGGATACTACCATTAATACAGACCAATCTCCAGCAATTAATCAATTAACTAAGCTATATTTGAAGGCGAGATTGGCCAAGCATCTATATGAAGATGAGGGCTTATATACGGTACTTAATTCAGAAGATAAGGTCGTTAAAAAGGCAATTCAAATAATGGATATGCCTAATCCTTTATCGGTTATTGAGAAATAAAATTATGAAATTGTGTGATTGTGGGCACAATCACACAATCTTTCAAAAATCCTACCGCACATCCAAAGCATTCAATCCATAATGCTCTATCACTTGAATTATTTGCTGTGCAAAATCTCTTTGCTCAGAATAGCCAAGTTGCTCTAAGTTCATAGCCCATGCTTGGTAATCTGTAGAATCAAGCGATTGTAATTTACTGAACTTACCCGTACTTAAATAGAGACTATGATCTCTAAAACTCATCCAAGCATTTTCATACTGTCTGTAGCATTGGCCAGCGATGTTTTTAGAAGGGCCAGACCAATCTATAGTACAAGGAATAGCAAAGTGATTATTACTTTGTTGAGTTATAGATCGCTCTCCTGCACGACTTTGTAGAAAGGCAGTCGCCAATAGGATAGAAGAAGGAATACCAAATTTTCTTCTTTCCTCTACGACAACCTTGGCAAAACGCTTAAGGTATTGTTCTTTAGCATAGTCCGATACATTTTCTAATGCAGGTTTGACTGTTTTCTTTGGCTGACTTCTAGAAAAGGGAGACAGATCAAAACGATCTAAAATACCAGCTTGCTTTAAATTTGTTTGCTCGGTAAAGTATGCTTTCTTAACGGCAGCTTTTTGTCCATGTTCTTTGGCAGGAGTCTCTAGTTCATCAGGATCACTCAAATTAATACTGAAGCTGAAATCCTTCTGGGTAAATAAATAAAGGAAGAGCCCTAATAAAATTAGTTTGAACCAGTGTTGCTGCGCATACTCCAACATTTGGGGGATGCTTACATCTACTTTCATAATTTTTTCTTTGTGATTGGCAAAACTGATAGTTCCAATAGAGACTGGAGGAGAACACTGGCATGGGTGAGTAGTGTTATCCGTCTGATCTTTAGGTGAACCGACCAATGGTTGAAGTTGTTGATACTACTTCTGATTTGCTAATCTATTATCGAATCTTTCTTCACACTACTGGACATTTTAAAGAGCAGAGAATAGAGAGCAGAGAGTAGAGACAGATTTCGTTTAAAAAATGACGAAATTTCGTTGTTTTCTAATCGAAATACGTCTCTACTCTCTCTTCTCTGCTCTCTGTTCTAAACA
>CAKZUM010000771.1 GCA_937921525.1 uncultured Saprospiraceae bacterium | reverse complement strand
CCCATTTTGGGTAGTCAAATATAAAGCTAGACAAGGCGGAAAACGTAGGCGATGCCCAGCATCGACGAGGCTTTCCAACGCAGTATAGTTTTATATTTGGCAGCCATAAATGCGGAAGTTATTATTTAGTCGTTACTAAGTACCCACCTTATTAGCTCTCTTCGAGAAAAATATAAATTTCCTTTACTAGTCTCTTATTTAGAAACAAATCTTATATTTGGGTATTACTTTAATACCTTACATTATGGAAGAGTTCAAGCATATAATCTACCAGCAAAATGGTCCCATAGCAGTAATCATGCTTAATCGACCTGAAGTTATGAACGCGCTAAGTCCCGATTTAATCTCAGAGTTATTAGCCGCAATGACTGCTATTTCAACAGCCGAAACGGTTAAAGTAGCAATTGTTACTGGTGCTGGTCGAGCTTGGTCTGCAGGCGTAGATTTAAAAGCTTTAAATGAGGGAATTAAAGAAGGAAAATTCGATGCAGACGAGATGTTGAAGCACGGAAATACACTTATGCACTTGATACAAACAATGCCTAAACCCATCATAGCGGCAGTTAATGGATTTTGTTATACAGGGGCTTTGGAATTAATGATGTCTTTTGATATAATTGTTGCTGCTGAGGAAGCTATGTTCGGAGATACGCACGCAAAATGGGGCATGATTCCTAAATGGGGCATGTCACAGCGATTGAGTCAGTTAGTAGGACCTTTGAAAGCACGAGAATTATCCTTTACCGCTGAACCTATCTCAGGAAAAGAGGCGGCGAGGATTGGGTTGGTAAATATGGCCGTGCCTTTAGAGGAGTTAGATAGCAAAGTGGGAGAATTAGCTAAAAAGATTATTGGCAATAGTGCGCAGACGATCGGAGCGATGAAACACTTATATTATGAAGGAGAGCAAAATTCTCTAAAAGAGGGCTTGCAAATTGAGCAAGATTTTGACATGGCTATTACAGATCGGGCGGAGTTTATTAAGAATTTTGCTAAGAATAAGTAGAGCATAGATTAGAAGTCAGATGTTAGACGTAATGCGTTGACAACATGACGCTTGTAAGTAGTTGGCTTGCGAAAATATTTGAGTGTAAAACAAAGTTGGGCCGGCAAATTTATTCATCGGATGAATGTCGTCAACTTAAGAAAAACTAGGCAGCTTATAAGACATAATTCAACGCGGAGCTACTTCGTAGCTACACGGAGTTTTTTTGGATCTTTGTAGGTCGTGTATCTAGGCGTTGACTTTTTTTATTACTAATTGTGTCCTAATCCAATACTGAGCTACTTCGTAGCTATATGGATTTTTGTAGGTCGTGAAGGATGTTGACAGTTGAAAGCCACCATACAGGTATGTCACGCTCTCGACCTACTGAACACATCTATACAGGCGACCTATAAAATCATTTAAATCCGCGTTGAATTATGCGTATTTAGTTCCTTAAGTTGACGACATTCCACTTGCATTGGTCCGATGAAACGTGCAGCTTGATCGGACCATCCGATCAATTTCATAAAAATGCCTCTAAATTGTTTTACACTCATATCATTAACACAAGATTATGACCTGTAGAACATCTACAAGAATCTAAGCTTGGATTAAGAGTAATAGACTTTTTACTAGGAAGTTGTTATTGTTATATAAGTTCTTAGGAAAAAGAACTCCATGGTGGAACTTGAAGAAAGTTCGTTAAACCATTTAAAAACGAAGGATTTATTTTGATAGGTTGTATCAGGATCATAATTATCTTTTTTCAAAAGTTAGGCAATAAAATTTAGATAAACACGGTAATGCTTGATCTATCATTTTAAGAAAAAACGATTAAAAATAGTTAGTTAGAAACTATTACATTAGAGGATGCTAAAAAGGACATTCTCTGATACAAAAATAAATAAAATTGTCTTTTAAGTAAAGTACTTTAAAAAAAGATTAACAAAAAAAAATCCACCAAATCTGTAAGTGATTTGATGGATTCTTCTTTTTGGAATGGCCTCTATAAAATAGTCAAATTATTTTTCATAATTATTAGTCTGGTAAAATACCGCCTCTCATTTCCGTTTGAAAATCTTTCAATTTATCCCATTCGCCTGCCGCCGCCATTGCAGCCTGAAGCGGCCATGACTTGGGTCTAGCAATTCGATAACGAGGTCCTGCATCATCTAGAATATCTTGTAATTCGCTAGTCGACTTATCAGCTAATTGCTTAAAATTGATAATTCCTGCATTATTTAAAACTTTGGAAAGCTTAGGACCTATTCCTTCAATCTTCTTTAAATCATCCGCAACAGGAGTTACTGCTGCTGCTCTTTCTTCCGCTGCTTTCCTCTCTGCTGCTACTCTCTCTTCTTCTGCTTTCTTCTCTGCTGCTGCTTTTTCTTCCGCTGCTTTCTTCTCTACTGCCGCTCTCTCTTCCGCTGCTTTCTTCTCTGCTGCTGCTCTTTCTTCCGCTGCTTTCTTCTCTGCTGCTACTCTTTCTTCCGCTGCTTTCCTCTCTGCTGCTGCTCTTTCTTCCGCTGCTTTCCTCTCTGCTGCTGCTCTCTCTTCCGCTGCTTTCCTCTCCGCTATTTGTGAATCTGGTACAGCCGCTTTCGCAACAGGTGGTGCTACTATTGTTCTGCTTACAGCCGATTTAAGTGATGTTGTGGGAGCAGGTGGTGGAGTTATCTTTTCTACTGGTGGCACGGGCACTGTAGGCAATTCTACTTTCGGTGCTGCCTTAGTTTCTACTTTTTGCACGCTAGGTTCCGCCTTTATTACCCTTCTAATAGGAGCTCTTCTAATAACTCTTTTAATAGGTTTATTGCCAACGATTATTTTTTCTTGAACAGCCGTTTTCTCTGTAGTAAAATTTTCAGTTGGTGCAGGAGTAGCTGCCTTGACTGCTCGTCTTCTCGAACTAGAAGATTTCTTCATAAACGCCATTCGATCAGCTTGTCCAATCCATTCATCCCGTTCTATTCTTCCGGGAAAGAACTCGATAGCCGTTGTCAAAACTGGCACTAAACCATCTAATTGACTAACCTGATGAAAAGTATAGATTCCTAAATCGTTTAATTTTTCTTCAATGAATGGGCCGATGCCATTGATCTTTTTCAAATCGTCTTTTTCGGATGCTGCTACCGCTGATATCTGCTTACCTATAGCCGCTCGAATTTCTGCTTTAGCCTGCTCGGTATCTAGTTCTTCTGGACTCATCGCCGTAGGAATAGCCGACACAACCGCATTCGCTTCCGTAGGTACATTTACTTTAAGAGAATCATTCTCCTCTATTAACTGAGAAATGGTTGAATTTAAAATTTCGTTTCCAGACTCAAGTTGATTCAAATCATTTACTTGTGCCTTTAACGCTTCATTTTGCTCAATCAATTGCAAAATACTAGCATTCAATGCAGCATTCCCTTCCTCATATTGAGGTAACTGCTCCAATTGTTCTTGCATCGCTGCATTCTGCTCCACTAAAGTATTTAAAGAATTAGACAATGCCTCATTCCCTTCTTCCAATTGAGCAATTTCTGCTTTAGCATCTGAGAGCTTTGCCTCATAGTCCTCATTGGTAACTGCAACAGGCGCCACGCTAGCAGATTGTTTCTTTAGCGTCGAATTTTCTGTTTGAAGTCTTTTTATAATATTCCTTAATTCTTGTTGTTCTTCTGCTGAAGACTGCGTATCTGCATACTGGTTGATCTTCTGATTACTTTGTTGAATTTCCGTATTCAGTTGCGCGTTCTTTGTTCTCAGACCTAGAATCTGATCATTTAATTCTTCTAGTCTTGCAATAGTCTGCGTGTGCTCCACCTTTACCTTTTCAAAATCTCCTAAAGTAGATTTTAGGCGTGTGTTCATTTGTCGTTTTTCTGTCCCTAAAGACTCGACCAAAGCATTTTTATCTTTTAACTCTAAAGAAGCTTTTTTGTAATCCGCTTCTTTCAAATCAAGTTTACCCTGTAAAGACGTCTGTTGTTTCTTAGCCTGTTTAAGCTCTAGTTTTGACTTATCTAATGCCACATTCAATGCTTTCTGCTTACTTCTAGCTAAGAAATAACGTGCTATCCAACCAATCAAAAAGGATCCTAATAGCCATGTATATAGGTAATAGCTATGTTCTGAACTTAATTCTGTAAATAGGTGGTTTAAAAAATCCATATATTAATATTAATTAAATGCACTTTTAATAATTAGTAGATTCAACTATAACTACCAACTAAAGTGGGGTTTACTGTCTAAATTTTAAAAAAAAATCTGTGTTATAATTACTTAGTAACGACGAAAAATAACTGCCGCATCTGAAAGCGCACGTTTACTAAACCTCAAAGGTTTAGTAAACGTAAATGAACAACTTATTCTTTCACCGTTACTTAATAACAAAATTCACTCTTCTATTTCTCTGTTCTCCTTCTGCGGTAGCATTGCTTGCTATAGGCTGTTTTTCTCCCATACTTACTACCCGCATTTTATTTTTAACACCCTTTTCTTTGAAAAAGCGTCTTGCCGATAAAGCTCTTTCCAAACCTAACTCTTTGTTATATTGAGCAGGGCCTGTATTATCTGTATGTCCAATAATTTGGAAAGCTTTATCTGGATTTTGGGCCAGATACACTTGAACAGAATCGGCCCAATTTAGAAAAGCAGAACCGGGTGTAAATACAGCCGAATTTATCTCAAAATTAGCATCCGAAAACACCATATTATCAAAGCTATATTGTGCATTGATAATACCTTCCTCATTATCACTCATTTCCTCAGGCACGGCAGAAAATATATCAAAAGATAGTGGAGCGGATAGTGATTCTTCTCCCATCTTATAATCTAGAAATAATCTAGACTTATCAACACCTCTTTGCATCAATAACTTCTTTATATTATTCGCTCTAGCGAGGCCTAAATTTTCAAAAATACCTTGTTGAATCGATTTTTCGGAAGGACGATATAAACCTGTTATTTTAAGATTCTTATCAGGATTGTTCTCTAGATAGCTAGCAACACCATTCAAATAGTTCTTGTTGTCTACTGATAAATCAGGGACACTTTTTTCTAAATCAAAGGAAAATTGTTCGTAGTTTTCTAATATGGGGGTATCACCATCTATAAACAACAAATTAGTCAACCGGTTAGATTCGGCGGGAATGTTCACGGTGTGAACTGGACACTCTTTTTTCAATATACATACATATATTGACCTTGCTACCGTACCCCATAAAAAGAGGCACAATAAGCCAATCAGAAAAGCTCTCATAGTATTAAAACTGGTTATAAACTTCTAAGCTAATAAGTGTATATTGCTCAATTATTCTTTTTTTCTTTTTTAAAAAAAAGAATTAGAATTTAGCTTATTTCTATTTGTTTATATATTTAGTGTGTAGTCTTGTAGTATCGACTCCGATAAAAGTACATATTATTGTCAATTTTTACAACAAGAACACATCACTTCATTTTTTATGATTGAATCCCATATACGTAAAAGTTTGATAATCTTTAAAAAATATGCATTAAGTGTCTGTTCCTAGAGAAAATATTTTCTCATTCTACTAAACTAATCAACTAAAAGAACCCTAAATATGTCAGTAGTAATTCCTCATTCTTTACTAACGGACTTTGATATCCAGTTATTTAGAGCAGGTAAACATTTCAAATTATACGAAAAACTAGGTAATCATCCGATCACTCTTGATAATCAAATGGGAACCTATTTTGCAGTTTGGGCACCCAATGCCAAGCAGGTAGCCGTAATCGGAAATTTTAATGCTTGGAACAAATCTACCCATCAACTTTCTCCTAGATGGGATTCCTCTGGAATTTGGGAAGGATTTATTCCCGGTGTTTTAAAAGGAGAATTATATAAATACTCTTTAACGACCTATTATGGTGAAGAATTAGAAAAAGGAGATCCTTTTGCGAATTTTTGGGAAGTTCCTCCAAATACTTCCTCTATTACTTGGGACCTAGATTACCAATGGAAAGATGCCGACTGGCTGCAATCAAGAAAAGCCAAAGAGGGGCAAGCACAGCCCTACTCGGTATACGAGGTGCATATGGGGTCATGGAAGAAAGTGGCTGCTGATAAATCTTTGAGTTACACAGAATTAGCAAATGAGTTGGTCTCTTATGTACAAGAGATGGGCTTCACACATATTGAGTTTATGCCTGTTATGGAACATCCCTATTTTCCTTCTTGGGGGTATCAGATTACAGGCTACTTTGCGCCTACCAGCCGATTCGGTACGCCACAAGAATTTATGCAATTGGTAGATGCTTTTCATCAAGCGGGTATTGGCGTAATTTTAGATTGGGTACCGTCTCATTTTCCAGAAGATAAACATGGTTTAGGTAAATTTGATGGCACTGCACTTTATGAGCATGAAGACCCTAGAAAAGGCTTTCATCCTGATTGGAAAAGTCTAATTTTCAACTATGGCAGAAACGAAGTCCGCTCGTTTTTAATCTCCAATGCCTTATTTTGGTTAGATAAATTTCATATTGACGGCCTACGAGTAGATGCTGTTGCCTCTATGCTTTATTTAGATTATTCCAGAGAAGCAGGAGAATGGATTCCAAATGAACATGGCGGAAATGAAAATTATGAAGCCATCAAATTTATAGAAGATTTTAATATTGCCGTGTATGAACATTTTCCTGATGCCGTGACGATTGCCGAAGAATCCACAGCTTGGTCAGGAGTATCTAGACCAACCTATGCAGGTGGTTTGGGTTTTGGTCAAAAATGGATGATGGGCTGGATGCACGATACTTTAGAATTTTTCAAAGAAGACCCGATTAATAGAAAATACCATCAAGGTAAAATCACCTTTAGTATGGTCTATGGATTTTCTGAAAACTTTATGTTGCCACTATCACATGATGAAGTGGTCTATGGAAAAGGGGCCTTAATAGACCGAATGCCCGGCGATGAATGGCAGCGTTTTGCGAATCTTCGTTTGCTATTTGGCTATATGTATACACACCCCGGCACGAAGTTATTTTTTATGGGTGGCGAGATTGGACAAACAACTGAATGGAGTATTGAAAGAGGCGTGGAATGGTGGCTTACACAACATGCTACCCACAAAGGGGTTCAAACTTTGGTCAAAGATTTGAATGCTTATTATAAAAATACCCCTGCCTTATACGACCAGCAATTTGAGCCGTCTGGTTTTGAATGGATTGAACATCAAGATAATGAGAATAGTTTTATTGCTTATCTAAGGAAAGGCCAAGCGCATCATAAAGCACAGGTAGTCGTTTGTAATTTCACGCCTAATCCCCGCACTGGTTTCCGAATAGGTGTTCCTAATGGTGGGCAATGGAAAGAGGTAATAAATACGGATGCCGTCAAGTATAATGGTAGCGGTGTTCGGAATGAAGGTATTTTGACTGCGGAGGCGATTCCTTGGCATGGGCGGGAGTATTCCTTATTGGTTACTTTTCCTCCTTTGGGGATGGTGGCATTTGAGGAGGTGTGAATCAGAATTTTCGGAATTTTAGAATTGACAGAATTTTGCTGTACTTGATGCGCTCAAAATTCTGCAAATTCTCCAATCTTGAAAATTCTGATTCCGACAGTTGCAATATTTCAACATCATAAGATT
>CAKZUM010000770.1 GCA_937921525.1 uncultured Saprospiraceae bacterium | reverse complement strand
CGTCACTATTTATCGACTAGTAACGGTGAACACGATTGAAGAAAAGATCGTTGCGTTACATCATCATAAGCGCGATTTAGCGGATGGACTATTGGAGGGTACGGAGCGGAGTGCGCGTTTGTCTGCGGATGATTTGTTGGCATTGATTAAGGAAGGGTAGGAAAGGAAGTTCAAGTGCAAGTGTCAAGTTCAAGATCAAAACTTATAGGATGTTGACAACGGTATTTATATGAAGATCTAGCGGAACTTCTCAATTATAATTTTTGTTATCTGTTAA
The DNA here is from genome assembly GCA_937921525.1 of uncultured Saprospiraceae bacterium. Taxonomy (GTDB): domain Bacteria; phylum Bacteroidota; class Bacteroidia; order Chitinophagales; family Saprospiraceae; genus JAFMDF01. The sequence goes on along the minus strand of CAKZUM010000770.1, from coordinate 2,284 downwards.
AAATAAAATAATAATGAAAAAAATAACAAGAATTTCAACTGGTTTAACAAGATTTATTAAAAATGAAATGGGAGAGCTAGTACCTATTCCAATTGAAATTCAACAAATACAACCGATTGCAAGTGATGACAACTTATTTAAGTACTATTCACAGTTTTTTTTGGATAGCGCCGAGATATTGAAAGAACAATTGGTTGAGAATGGAAATGGATTTGAAATGGGGAATGTACCTGTATTACTTTACCTGAATGGGTTAGAACTAGTATTGAAATCAAAACTATACAACATTGATAATCAAGATTTAAGTATTGATAAATTTGGTAGAAAGTATAGTCATGATATAAACAAGCTTCTTAATAAATTAGAAACCAAAGGAAAAAATTGGAAGATTGGTTTAGACCAAAATCAAATAGAATTCATAAAGAAAACAGGTAATGATTATAAAAAGAAACTCTATAACTATGCTAATGGGATAAATCACTCGAATCATCTAATTATAGATACACTTGAATCAAGCGAAATAGTAAAGAAAATAATAGAGAATATTGAATAAAAATAAACTTTACTTTTATTGCTGATCAACATCATGTGCGTTTTGAACTTGAACTTGACACTTGTATTTGAACTTATCCTCTATTTCATATACTCCCAAGCCGTTCGATAGGCCTCTATTTTTTCACAGTAATCTATAAAGGCACTGTAAAAATCGTCCATACCAATAGTGGCACTATCTCCTACAACGACTAGTTTTTTTCTGGCCCGCGTCATCGCTACATTCATACGGCGATAATCTTTTAAGAAGCCAATTTCTCCTTTTCCGTTTGACCGAACAAGAGAGATGTAAATAATATCTCGCTCTTGCCCCTGAAAGGCATCAATCGTATTAACAGACATAGGCACTTCTGCTAAAATAGGATCTTCTTCTAATTGGGTGCGCATATGAATCGCTTGCTCTTTATAGGGAGAGATGATTCCTATACTTGGAAATTCTAGTTCCTGTTCTTTATAAGAATTATACAATTGATACAAGTGTTCACAAAGTAATTGAAATTCGTCAGGATTAAATTTGCTACCAAATTTTTCATTTACTTTTTCATCAAAACTACAACCAGCTGTATCAATAAATTCTATCGGCGTATCTGCATCTAATAACAAACGATGATCCTTCACAGATTCGTCTGCCATCAATTCATTATTGTAAAATCGTTCATTGGAAAAACCCATAATGACTTCGTTCATTCTGTACTGGGTTTTTAATAAACTTACTTCTGGTAAATGGTTGATACACTTTTCAATAAGCGTGACATTTAGTCCCTCCCGCTGTGCTTCTCTGGATTTTACAACGGGCGGTAATTGAAAAGGATCTCCTGCTAAGACAACTCGACTTCCTTTTGAAATAGGAATCCATGTGGCAGGTTCTAAAGCTTGTGCCGCTTCATCAATACAGACTGTTTTGAATTTTTTATTAGCTAAAACACGATTAGTGGAATTAACTAAGGTACAGGTAATAACATGTGCACTATCTAATATTTGATCCAATAAACGTTCCTCTAATTGATTGGCCCAAGCTGCTAATTCTTTTGCTTCTTGAAAGGCTTCATTTCTTTCGAGTCGTTCTTTATGTCCAAATTTTCGTTTGAATTGCCTTGCTTTTTTTCTGGCTGCTGCGGCTTGTTTTTTTACCTTTTTTATATTCTTACTTTCGGGATGATTGGACAATCTAGATTCTAAAGTATGTCGGATTATACTCTCGTCTACTCTAGATATATTGCCAATCCGAACGACGGTTAGTTCTTGTTCCGCAAGGCGTTCTGTTAATAAATCTACAGCAGCATTACTAGGGGCGCAAACTAAAATACCATGTTCTTTTTTAGACAAGGCTTTAATAGCTTGTACCAAAGTGGTCGTTTTGCCAGTACCAGGCGGACCATGAATAATTGCTACATCCTTAGCGCCTAAAATCTGAGTAACCGCTTGATTTTGATGAACATTGAGCGTGCTAATTTGAGTGGGCGCACCTGTATAGAAACGAGCGGCTAAATTGCCAGTTAATACAGATCTCAATTCCGCCAAACGATCCTTATTAGCAGCCATTACTTTTTTGACAGCTTTTTCCATTTCTAGATAAGTACGCTCATCGAATTGCAAATCAATACCGATTCCACCTGAGTTGAGCCAGTCAGGTAAATCCTTACTATTAAGAATAATTTTAATTCTATTCTTTTTTACATAATTAATAACTCCAATTTTCTCAGGTTGATACGCTCCAGCTGCGAGTGTAAAC
>CAKZUM010000769.1 GCA_937921525.1 uncultured Saprospiraceae bacterium | reverse complement strand
TCGTCGAGGTTTGTAACCTCGATGCAGTATGATGATCGTATAGAATCGAGGTTACAAACCTCGACGATCCTATAGTTTTTTATAGTATTTGCAAAAGAACCTAAAAGTGTACGGTAGAGAATTCTTTTTCACGAATCCATTAGTATTTTATGCTTCTACTAATACTAGTGTATTCATGATTTTTGCGTATAATTCTTGCGGCTTAAATGGTTTGGAAAGATAATCATTCATGCCCGCATTAATACACTTATCAGACTCTTGTTTAGAAGCATTGGCTGTAAGTGCGATAATAGGCACTTGACTAGTAGTTCTAATTCTTTTAGTAGCTTCAATACCATTCATTACTGGCATTTGAATATCCATCAATATAATGTCGTAGCCATGTTCTCGATACTTTTCTACACCTACCATTCCATTTTCTGCAATATCGACTTTTACATAACTAGACCAAGTTGTTAATACTTTTTTGGTAGCAATTTGGTTGAGGAAGTGATCCTCTACTAATAATATTTTTATAGGTGCATCAGGCGTTTTACTAGAATTGAAACTTGCGAGACGACCTAATTTAATAGGAATTTGAACTGTATAATTTGTTCCTTCCGTTTTGGAACTGGCAACAGAAAACTGTCCATTAAGTATGGTTGTTAGTTTGCTAACCATTGCCACATGGAGCAAAGATTGTTGAGAATCATCCTTAATATCTTCAGAATAAACCTCTAGTAATTTTTCAGCATCCTCAATATCATTAATTTTTTCACTAGTCAATACAGTAGAAGCATCATGAATTAGAAATGAAAAAATTGCCTGATCATCGTCTAGCTTATTGATAGTTGTATTGACACTTAATGCCCCTTTTCTACTACTATTTTTTAGAGCAGTTTCTGTAAGATTGTAAATAATCTGCGTGATTTTTTTTGCATCACTATAAGCCGTATTAGAAACCTTCTTAGGCATTTTAAAATCAACTAAAAGTTTGGCACTATCTGCCTTAATCTGTACAATTCTTCTAATACTCTGTAGATAGTCTTTTAATTTGATTTCTTCTTCCTCAATTTTTACTTTATCCGTAGCTAAGATAGAGAAATTCAATAGGTTATTAACCATTATTGAAAGATCTTCAACAGATGTTTTTAAATCTGTTAAATACTCTTTTTGTTGGGGATTTAATCGAGAATTTTCTATTAAGAATAATAGATTGACGACAGACGCAAGAGGTGTTCTAATATGAAATCCCATATTCATCAAAGCTTCTTCCTTAACTTTAGAAGCTTTATTAGAAATATTTTTCTCTATAATTAATTGTTCAGATAATTTTCGGTCGGTTATATCTTGGACACTACCAATTAAAATGATTCTTTGTGTGATTTCATCATAGAAAACCTTAGCATTTAATGCCACATGTTTGATCGTGTGATCTTCTTGAACAATTCGATGTTCTATTTTGCAAAGAGAACCATCTTCGGAAATATTATCGAAGAAATTAGATACATCTTTCTTATCATCAATATGGACGTATCTCAAGTAATCAGACATGCTAGGCTGAATACTATTCTGACGTAAACCAAATATATTATATATTTCTACAGTCCATTTCATACCGTTAGAAACGATATCCATTTCAAAGTTGCCGAATCTAGCCATTGCTTGCGCATCCAGATATCGTTTTTCACTAATAGAAAGATTGCGTGCAGTATCTTCTAACTTAATAGTTGTTTTGTATCGTTGAAGTGCATACCTGATGGATCTACCGATTAGTTTTCCATCAAACTGTCCTTTTACTAAGAAATCTTGTGCGCCAGCTTTAATGGACTGGTTGCCAATAATTTCATTATTTACAGAAGTGGTAACAATTACAGGTAAGTTGGAAACCCTATCAAGAAAGTTGGTCAATGTTTTAAATCCCGTGCTGTCAGGTAAATTTAATTCTAATAATACAATATCTATTTCTTGTGATTGTGCAATTTCGATACCAGTAAAGAGTCCTTCGGCCATAACCAGATCATATCTGACGGAAGAATCCTTTAGGATTTTATCTATTTTTTGCCCATCCGTAGAATCACCATCAATTAATAAAATTGACGTTTTATTATTACTACTCATATTAAACTGTAGATTCGTTTTCTTTTCAAAAAAACGCAACTTATTCTATATAGATCTTTATCATTGTGGTAGCATTCATTGATGCTACATAAGCAGGTAATATAGAGAGGAAATGTGGAGGGCAAAATAATATACTGAGAGGTTTTGCTTCCCTATATCATCCTATACAATGAGGACTATAAATTCTTTTAGAATTTGTTGTGTCTTTAAGACAGTATGTTTTTAAGATTAAATCGGAATGAGGGAAAGTAGGGCGGAAAAGATATACTTTAGTTACTTTGGAACAATTGTTTTGGAAAATTGTCTTTTTTCGGATTACCCTTTAGACTATTTATTCAAATATGATGCCCAAATGAAAAAAGTTGAATCATGTGACAGGCAGATTTGTGTTATTTTGATTTTTTTTAGGATAATCTATTCTAGTATAATGTTGTTTGTGCTTAAAAATAAGTAGTTAGTGGACTGATTTTGAACTTTCACACTCAAAATGTTTTTTTGACAATTAAATTCAAATAGAAATCTGGACATTTAGTGTATTAAAATTCTTAAATTTTTTTCAATGTATACTGTAAAAGCTATTAAATCCTTGTTTCTAGAATATATGGAAGCGAATAAATTTGAACTTTCTCCTAGAGAATTATTCGAACCTGTAGACTATATTCTACAATTAGGTGGGAAACGTCTAAGACCTGTACTGTTATTAATGAGCTACAATCTCTACCAAGAAGATATAAAGGCTGCATTGCCAGCTGCTTACGCATACGAAATATTTCATAATTTTTCTTTGGTACATGATGATATAATGGATGAAGCACCCATTCGAAGGGGAAAAGCGACTATTCATCAAAAGTATGACATAAATACGGGGATTTTATCGGGAGACGTTATGTTGATATATGCTTATAAATATTTATTAGACTTAGAAAAAAAAGAAGCAATACCTGAAATCCTCTCCATCTTTACGAAGGTATCCACAGATGTCTGTATTGGACAGCAGTATGATATTAATTTTGAAACAGCAAACCAGGTAGCAATTGAAGAATATCTGAAAATGATAGAGCTTAAAACAGCAGCATTAATCGCTGGGGCTATGTATTCAGGAGCTTTACTTGCTGGGGCAACGAAAGTAGATTGTCAGAATCTATATGAGTTCGGTTTGAATATAGGGACCGCCTTTCAGTTGCAAGATGATATATTAGATACCTTTGGAAATGCAGCTACTTTTGGAAAGAGAATAGGTGGAGATATAGTACAAAATAAAAAAACCTATCTAGTATTGACTGCATTGGAAAGAGCTAATAGTGCTCAAAAGAAGCAAATAGAAGATTTATTATCAAGTCATCCAATAGATGAAGCAGGGAAGATAAAAGAGGTGACGGAATTGTTTAATGAGTTGAATATAAAGGAATTAGCCAATAAAAAGAGAGATGAGTATCATTCGAGAGCATTGAAAAATTTAGATTCATTGGCGATTGACAGAGAAAAACTGACCCCATTAAAAATGGTAGCAGAGAGTCTGTTACAAAGAGTGCAGTAGAATTAATTGTGAATGGAGAATTGTGAATGGAGAATGCCTATAAAACGTTGACAATTAAGATTCACGCTACTGGACATTTTAATTTAAACCACAAATAGACAAAAAAAAAGGAGCAACCATTACTAATGGTTACCCCTCACACTATGAAACACTATATTTTAAAAGGTGACTTTTTCTATTTATTTAACAATTTTACAAAGAAAATAGCTATTAAACAAGAGGAAAATGTAAAAAGAGACTGTGTAGTGACAAAATGTTAAAATTATTCTATCCTAAAGTATGTTTTGTAACTGGATATGTTTTAAAGTGAAACGACTATATCCAATTAAGTTCTTATAAAACGATATGTACAATACATATATTATATTAAATAATATTAAATTAAAGCTAATAATATTCAAATCGTTTTATCTCGATAATAAATTCTTTGTTATTAGTTAAAATTTTATTCAATAAATTTATTCAAGAACTAATGTAAAGTGCCAACAAGAAGTCGTTTATTTTTTGTGAAAAAACCGCTATGAGTACGCATTTTTCCGTAACTTTGCGCTTCCTGTAAAGCATTTCTGTTTTTGTTATATAACAGATTGCTTCCAGCTTATTTATAAGCTTTTCCTATCCTAATTTAATTAATTTTCATGTCAGATAAAGAAAGAATAATTCCTGTTTCCATAGAGGATCATATGAAATCGGCCTACATAGATTATTCTATGTCTGTGATCGTATCTCGTGCGCTACCAGATGTTAGAGATGGCTTAAAACCTGTACATCGAAGGGTTCTGTATGGAATGTCTGAACTGGGATTAACCTATAACAAATCTCATAAGAAATCGGCAAGAATAGTTGGGGAGGTACTCGGTAAGTATCACCCGCATGGAGATACCTCGGTATATGACTCTATGGTTCGTATGGCACAAGATTGGTCTTTGCGTTATCCATTGGTGGATGGACAAGGAAACTTTGGATCCATGGATGGAGATAGTCCTGCGGCGATGAGATATACGGAAGCCAGGCTAGAAGATATAGCGGATGAAATGCTTTCTGATCTTAGTAAAAACACAGTTGACTTTGCGGACAATTTTGATGATACCTTAAAAGAACCTACGGTTCTTCCTACGAATATTCCCAATTTACTAATTAATGGGGCTTCAGGTATTGCGGTTGGTATGGCAACGAACATGATGCCACACAATCTATCCGAATGTATTGACGGTATTATTGCCCAGATAAATAATCCTGAAATTACGATAGATGAGTTAATGGAATATATAAAGGCGCCCGATTTTCCTACTGGGGGTATTTTATATGGTATGTCTGGTGTAAAACAAGCATTTCATACAGGTAGAGGTAAAGTCGTTGTACGTGCTAAGGCAGATATAGAATCTGATAGTTCTGGAAAAGAGAAAATAATAGTAACAGAGATTCCATACCAAGTTAATAAAGCTAATCTAATCGTTAAGATAGCGGATTTAGTAAATGCGGAGAAAATTAAAGGAATCAGTGGTATCCGAGATGAGTCGGATAGAAAAGGTTTGCGAATTGTTGTAGAGATTAAGCGGGATGCGATGGCCAATGTTATTTTGAGCCAATTATTCAAATACACGCCACTCCAATCTTCTTATGGAGTTAATAATATTGCGCTTGTTAATGGTCGTCCTGAGTTATTAAACTTAAAGCAGATCATTACAGAGTTTATCAAATTTAGAATCGAAGTAATTGTACGTCGAACCCAATTTGATCTTGATAAAGCGGAAAAGCGAGCACACATCTTAGAAGGATTAATCATTGCATTGGATAATCTAGATGCAGTAATTGCTTTGATTAGAGCGTCTAAAACAGTAGGAGAAGCAAAGGATGACTTGATGTCTCAGTTTAAATTAAGTGAGATTCAAGCTAAAGCGATTCTAGAAATGCGACTGCAAAAGTTGACAGGACTAGAAATTGATAAAGTACGAGCAGAGTACGCAGAGGTGTTAAAAGAAATTGCAGGGTACAAGGAAATCTTGGGTAGCATTGAAATGCAAAAGGATATTGTCAAGAGAGAATTATTGACTGCCAAGGAAGATTTTGGAGATGAGCGAAGAACAGAGATCAGCTATTCTGACGGAGAGATCAGTATAGAAGATATGATCAAAAATGAGGATGTGGTTATCACCATTTCTAATTTAGGGTATATCAAAAGAACGGCAGCATCTGAGTATCGAACGCAAGGACGAGGAGGTAGAGGATCCAGAGGAGCAAAAACAAGAAATACAGATTATGTAGAACATCTATTTACGGCTAGTACGCATAATTACCTTTTATTATTTACGGAAAAAGGAATTTGCCATTGGTTACGAGTGTACGAGATTCCAGAAGCGGGTAAAACATCTAGTGGAAGAGTGCTTCAAAATATTATTGCCTTGCCGAAGGATGATAAAGTGAAGGCCTATGTGATGATAGAAGATCTGACAGACGAGGAGTACCTCAATAATAACTATATTATCTTCTGTACGAAGAAAGGAAATATCAAAAAGACAGCAGTAAGTGCTTTTTCTAGACGAAGAAGTAATGGGATTATTGCTATCTCTATAAAGGAAGGCGATCAACTTTTATCTGCTAAACTAACCAATGGTAATAACGAAATTTTGATGGCCATTAAGAGTGGTCGAGCAATTCGTTTCCCAGAAGCTAAGGTACGACCGATGGGAAGAACGGCTTCTGGTGTTAGGGGTATCACATTAGCGGATCAAGAAACAGATGAAGTAGTAGGCATGATTAGCGTTGATCCAAATGACAAAGAATCAACCGTTTTAGTGGTATCGGAAAAAGGTTCTGGTAAAAGATCTTCTTTAGATGACTATAGAATAACGAACAGAGGTGGAAAGGGGGTAAAAACGATGAGTGTTACAGATAAAACAGGATATTTATCAACGATTAAATATGTAAGCGAAGAGGATGATTTAATGATTACTACCAAAGAAGGGGTCATTATTAGAATAGACGTAGCGGACTTAAGAGTGATGGGTAGAGCTACTCAAGGAGTGAAAGTTATTAAAGTGGATGATGGGGATGAAATATCTGATATTACAATAGTTGCAAAGGCAGAAGAAGAAGAAGAAACATCCGAAAATGTAGAAGGACTTGATACCCCAGAAGACGGGGAATCTGAAACATCGCCAGAAACGGAAAATGCTTCTTCCGAAGAAACGGATACAGAAGAATTAAAAGAAGGAGATGCAGAAGATGCAGATGTAACGGACGAATAGTTCTATCATCTTATAGCATTATGCTTCATTTGTTATTACTGATTTTTTGACAAATCCCGTGTTTAAAATCGATTGTCGAGGTTACAAACCATACCCGTCAGACTATCAGAAAAAGCTATTGAATACCAGTTAGTTATAAAGCGGAGGCGGATGGCAGAAATTTTCAAAATGGCTGTCATCTTTCCTAGAAACCCAGATGACAGCCACTTTACAAGTTTCTGCCATCAATAGTCCGTCTCTTAACCTGACGGGTATGGTTACAAACCTCGACGATCCTACATTTCCACGGTATTTGACAAATAACCAATAAAATGAAGCGATCTTAATCTAAATTCCTACTAACAAAGACTGATTAAAGTAATTAAGAATGAGAAAGATACTGTTTATCATCCTCGTGTTTTGTTTAACGAATACAACATTCGCACAAGGAGTGAAATTGGGATTTAAAACAGGATTAACAATTTCAAAATTTAATGGCCCATCGGAAGAAAGTAATGGGATGGAATTAGAATCTAATAGTACTACTGGAGGGTTTATGGTAGGAGCTATGTTTGGGTATGCTTTTACAGATTTAAGTGGAATCAAAGCAGAATTACTATATAACCAGAAAGGGACAAAATATAACTTTACTGGTCCTGGATATCAAAACTTGCCTACAGAAACGGGATCTACCGTTTTATTAACAGGTGATCAAAGGATTGATTTAGATATTTCTACCTCTTACATAGATATACCAGTAATGGCCTATGGGCGTTTAGGTAAATTCGAGTTTGAGGGAGGAATGAGTGTAAGCTTACTGATCTCTTCAACAGGTAATGGCGAAGTGGAGATAGATGGTATTACTGCTGTCGGAGCATCTACAGGAACTTACAACGGTGTCTTAGACCACAGGTATGGTCGAGATGATATATCTGGACGAGCCGATTTTTTAGCAGAAGATTTAGTTGCTCTGAATGTAGATGGTCAAATGATTAACGTACCTAAAATTCTAAATGCTTACTATTTGTTTTCTGATAATCCCGAACAACTTTCATCCGATAGAGTGTTTAATTTATTAGATGTAGGTCTTGTTGGAGGCATCAATTATTTTTGGAATAGTACCTTGTATTTAGGAGGGAGACTTAACTATGGTTTACTAGATGTAACCAATAATGATAGCGGTTACGATGTGTCAAAGGTAAACAGAGGAAATGGCATAAGAACAGATAAAGATCAAAACTTTTCTATACAATTATCTTTAGGCTTTAGTTTTTAAAACAAAGAAGTTGTTTAAGAATGTAGACTGAGATTAGTTGTAAGTGCTTGATTGCTAGGACGCAGGCTTTTTAAATTTTCGTAGCCTTAGCTACGGGAATTTAAAAAGCCGAAGTCATTAGCGATCAATGACTTGCAAATAATCCAGTTATACATTTTTAAACAACTTCAAAGTAAGAAGTAGTAGGTAATAAGTAATAGGTAATAAGTAATAGGTCACTTCCTACTACTTATTACCTTTTACTTATTATTTCTTACTTCCTACCTATTACCTACCAATATTCTGACTAATCCATCCTACAAATTGATTGGCATTGACCCAGGAACCAACATACTGGGCTACGCAATTATTGAGGTGCGAAAGAAAAAATTATACCTCGTCGAACATGGCCTTGTGAAATTAGGTCATCTCTCCAGTCATCAACTCAAACTAAAAAAAATATTTGAACGTATTCAGCAATTGATAGATATTCATGAGCCGAGAGAAATGGCTGTTGAAGCACCTTTCTTCGGTAAGAATGTACAATCCATGTTGAAACTAGGTCGTGCTCAAGGAGTAACGATCGCAGCAGCTATGACAAAAAATGTGGAGGTGTCAGAATATGCACCAAAACGAATAAAACAATCTGTTACAGGTAGTGGAAACGCCTCTAAAGAACAGGTTGCTGCAATGATTGAAAAAATACTCGATACAAAAATTGAACAAGCTACATTCGATTCAACAGATGCTATAGCAGCAGCTATCTGTCATTATTACCAATCCACTAGTGTATTAGGAAAACTCACCAAAAAAGGCGGCTGGAAAGGATTTATAAAAGACAATCCTGATCGAATAAAGTGATCCATTTGAAAAAAATCCAACAATAATATTTCACATCTTCTAACATGTGCAAAAACATTTTTGTCTAAAAACAGCTAAAGTATCTTATTTTAATTTTTATTATATACTGATAATCAATAAGTTAGCTATAAATAGAAAAAAAGTTTTTTTTTTAAATCTTTAGATAGAATTATTATATTCGTCCAAGCTGATGGGTGCAATTTGTTAAGAAGTGACATAATCATCTGATTTTCTTATTATTGCAAATGTTTTTAATTTATATATATAATATTTAGAATACATTGAGTACTATACATAGGGAATTATATACTAGAGTAATTATAAGAGTAAGAGGCTAATAATAATTACTTTTTAACAAAATACAAGTCATAAGACCATGGTTAGCAACTTTGAGCAGTTTAGAGGTATCTTTCTACTATGAATTTTCGTAAATCTTCATATTTGGAAGAAGAAATTATTCTAATAAAACTAACTCACTGATATTTTCCAATTCACATAATACTACTAGTACTTCTTGAAGTTTATTGTACTCAGCAATAAGCACTCATAATAGCTAAAGAATTGATTAGGATAGATATAATATCTTAATTTCTACTCTTTCAATAAGACAAACCCAATCAAATCAATATTACGAAGTTGTTTAAAAAAATGTATTACTGTATTATTTGCAAGTGCTTCGTCCTAGAAACCAAGCACTTACAATTAATATCAGACTATATTCTTAAACAACTTCTACATTAAAATTATCCTTTTTTATAAAAAAAAGTTTAAGGTCTTTGAGGACACTTATTTAGTAACATCTAAATTAAATTTATGAAGCGATTATTTTACCCTCCTCCCATTCGGGAGTTATTTTTAGTATTATCCCTACTACTAGTGGGTAATCAACTCGTGTTTGCTGAGGGATCGAAAGATTTTTGGGATTACGAAGGATTCCGTTTATTCTACTTAATTTCACCAGCTGCCAACGGTTCAGTTACCAATGAGCAGCAAATGAAAGTATATGGAGCAGCAGGAGAATTTATTAATGTAGGTTCTAGTCATGTTGGTATTCAAGGTGGATTTATTCAAGTATATCGTCCAGATGGTACCTTACATTCTACTTTTTCTGGCAATGATGGCGCTGCTATTATAAATAATGATGTAGAAGAATTAGCCGGACCAACTGGCGGAGGTGCCACTAATGGTGCTGGATATAATCCTGGTGTAATCGAAGTGCAGGCAGGAGAAGAAGGTGTTTGGACAGTCATATTAGATTACCCACCAGAAAATTATACCTCTGCAAATTTCCAAAATTTGATGAATGGAGAATCTTGGACAAGAGCTGCTAATCAACCTACAACGGGTCGAGTTGCACTTGCCTGGGACATAACAATCAGTCAGGGTGCTGCAGGTAACATGGGAGGTACTGTTGTTGAAGGTAGAGTGTATTCAAATGAATATATTTCTATCGTTAGTCAAAATGGTAACCCTACCTCTCCTACTTTCTTTGTATTAACAAGATCGGGTTTTCAGTATCAAATTGATTTCAATCAGGCAGACCCGTGGGGCTTTCCGCTGTTTTCTAATTCAAAAGGAATTGTAACAGGAGATCAAACTGCAACGAATCAATCTTTTGATCGGGCAGATTATACTCGTTCTGCAGATATTTCAAGTTGGGATGCAGCTTCTAATTATCTGTATCACCCACAAGCAGAGGATTCTGGTTTATTATGGAATAACAAAATATTCTTTAATGTACCCGATTCTAACATGCCTAATACAGCTACGGTAACAGATATCATCAATGGAAATAATACCCATACCACTTGGTTGTTTACAGAAGTAGCCGATCAGAATATTGGTCAGAATCCATTTGGGTTTTCAGGTAATGTACCAGCAGGTGGAATATGCGAACCCAATTTAACAATGCAGGAAGGAGAAGGCGGTAACTTCGTATATGCCTCTCAAGTTGCAGGAGTGGGACAATTAAAATTGGATTTAAATAATAATGGTTCTTTTGATGATCCTATTGATAGAATCATTGAGTCAGAAGCAGTACTTGGAGAAGGAAACAGTATTTTTTGGGATGGAGTAGATGGATTGGGAAATATAATTCCTGCTAATCCAAATTTCCAATTCAACTATGATTTAACAGTAAGAGGTGGGGAAGTTCATATTTTAATGGACGATGTGGAGAATAACATTGGGGGGGTAGTTTTTACTCGTTTAAATGGTGTAAATAGCCCTAGTAATGTTTACTTCTATGACCACTCTCAGATTCCATTAGGAGATGTCAGTGGTGGTGGTACTGCTGGTAATGCTCTACCTACTACAGATGTATATACTTATGGGAATACATTGGGGAATGATAAATTGTTAGATTTTTTCACATTCGTAGACGCAAGTAATTTCGGTTCAGGTGCAATAGCGATTGCTGTAGAAACAGACTGTAGTGCGCCTGTTGCTCCTGTAGCAGATAATGATGGTGACGGCATTCCAGATGAAGATGATATTGATGATGATAATGATGGTATCTCTGATGCAGCGGAAATAGCGGCATCAACTAATAATGGAGATACAGATGGCGATGGCGTACCAGATGTATTCGATTTAGATTCAGATAATGATGGCATTACAGATTTAGTGGAAGCAAGTCATGGACAAGCAGATGCTAATGGAGATGGTGTTATTGATGGAGTTGCTGCCGATTTTGGTGCGAATGGATTGTATAATCCATTAGCTAGTTCGGCGGATGATTTGAATGCAGTAATCAATTACACACCAGCTGATACAGATAATGACGGTGTACCAGATCATATTGATTTAGATTCAGATAATGATGGCTTATTAGATGTCATTGAAGCTGGATATGCTAGTGCTGATTCTAACAGAGATGGACGTATTGATAATGGCAATGGCAACCCTACTGTTGGGGTGTCAGGATTACCAACATTAATTGATCCAGCCACTACGGGCACAGCTATTTCTTTACCACCAGATACAGATGGTGATGGAGTTGCTAACTGGAGAGATTTAGACTCAGATAATGATGGTATTTATGATGCGAAAGAAAATCAAAATCTTGATCAAGATAGTAATGGAATTATTGGTTTGGGCAATCCTATCGTAGATGTGAATGGAATTCCAACTGCCAGTTCTGATGGTTCTGGAATTACGATCAATCCAAATGTAGTAAACACAGATGGTACGGGTGCACCAGATTATTTAGATTTAGATAGTGATGGTGATGGTATATTAGATGTTGCAGAGGCTGGTCTTTCTGATGCTGACGGTGATGGTATTTTAGGTACAGGCACACCAACTATTAATGGAAATGGAGTGCCATCTTTTACAGATGGCAATGGAAATACATTTACTTCAATTTCTAATACAAGAGATTCTGATAATGATGGCATACCGGATTTTCAAGATACTCAAGACAATAACCCGGTAGATCCCCCAGTAGTTGATCCTCCAGTATTCGTTTGTGATGCTACTACAACACCTACTTTATCTCCAACGAGAGGAGGTGAGGGAGGATATTGTATTGGATCTTCAGCAGCTCTTTCTGTTTCTGGAACTACTGGCTTTACAGGTCCTGTAAACTTTACATGGACAGGCCCTAACGGTTTTACAGAATCAGGCCGTTTATTGAATGCTAATACAGTCTATACGATAACGATACCTAATTTAGCAGCGAATAATGCAGGTACTTATTCATTAGTTCTTACAACGGACGAGGGTTGTGTATCTGATCCTGCTAATCTAACAATTACTGTTGGTCAAGGACCAAGTGCCAGTATTCAAAATAACACAGGTGGTGCTATTTGTGGCGGAGGTGCAGCAAGTTTAAGTGCTTCTCCAGTAGGAGCAGGGATTACCTATGAATGGTTTAGAGACGGCGTGTCACAAGGAGTCACTAATGATCCTGCTTTTAGTGCTACTAGCTCAGGAAGTTATACAGTAGTTGCCAGATCAGCAGAAGGTTGTGTGGGGGCTTCTTCATCAGCAGTAGCAGTAACAATTGGGGCTGCTGGACCAAATGCATCTATCCAAGCTTCGGGTGGTGGAGTTGCTTGTGCAGGAGAATCTGTACAGTTATCAGCCGCTCCAACAGGAGCAGGTATCACCTATGAGTGGTTCAGAGATGGTGTATCACAGGGAACAACTACTGATCCTGTCTTTACAACAACTACTTCTGGAAGTTATACAGTAGTTGCAAGCTCAGCAGATGGTTGTCCAGGGGCATCATCATCAGCAATTGCAGTCAGTATAAATGCAGCTGGACCAAATGCAGCAATTCAGTCATCCGCTTCTGGAGATTTATGTTCAGGAGAGGTAGTAAACTTTACTGTTTCTCCAACAGGTCCAGGTATCACCTATGAGTGGTTTAGAGATGGAGTGTCTTTAGGAACAACAGGTGAACCTGCTTTCTCAATAGGTGCAGTATCCAGCGCAAGCTCAGGTAATTATTCCGTAATAGCTTCTCAGAATGGTTGTCCAGGTGCTTCTTCTGCATTGATAAATATTAATGTATCTACTTCTAATCAAATACAAAGCACGGTAATAATAGATAATCCAGTTCTATGTGAAGGAATGGATTTTGAAATAAATGCTAGCCCAGCAATTGATGGCGCATTTTATACTTGGTTCCTTGATGGTGCATCTTTTGCGAGCGGCTTCGAACCGTTCATCATTGTGAGAGACGTGACAATTGCGAATACAGGTAGTTACTCGGTTCAAGTTAGTCAAGAAGGATGTACAAGTGTAGAATCTAGCTCTGTAGGAGTAACCGTATTTCCTTCGGTAAGTGCTTCTTTATCGGCCGATGGTTCAAGTATATGTGGAGGAGAAAGTGTGACTTTGACTGCGGCAGCTTCAGTTGCAGGCGTTTCTTATGATTGGTATAGAGATGGTACTTTATTTACCTCGACTTCTACTTCTAGTTTACAAGTAAATACATCTGGTACTTATACGGTTGTGCCTAGACAAGATATTTGTGAAGGCCCAGCTTCTAATCCAGTAGTTGTACAGGTTACAGATACGCCAGCAGGAGGAAATATCTCTGCAGCAAATACTAGCCTTTGCCCAGGTGAGTCAGTAGCTTTAAGTGCTTCTGATTTAGGAGCAGGTGTTACTTATAACTGGTATTTAAATGACAACTTAGTTAGCTCTACCTTAGATCCTAATTACTCAATTGGTGCGGGAGCAACTACAGCCGGTACTTATACAATGATTCCTTCTATAGGCATCTGTGAAGGTCCAAGTTCTAATGCGATTGTAATAAGTGTTGGTGAAGAATCAGCTACACCAATTATATCAGCAGATAGAAGTAGCTTGTGTCCGGGTGAGAACCTGACATTAAGTGTTTCAGGTGTTGGAGGTAATCCAAATTATGAATGGTTTAGAGATGGCGTTTCTTTAGGAGCTACTTCCGATCCATTTTTCCCGACTTCGGGCCCCGGTTCATATACGGTAGCTGTGAGTAATGCACAATGTGGTGGAGGTACTTCTGCTGCAGTAGTCGTTACAGAAACGATGCTTCCAAATACAGGAGCAATAGTCGCAGATAATAATAGTCTTTGTCCAGGCGAAACTTTAAATATATCAACGACTGATCTTGGTGAAGGAATTACCTATAGCTGGTTCAGAGATGGACAATTAGTAACGACAACTACAATCCCTACTTTATCAACAGCAGCGGTGGCAGGTAGCTATACCATGGTGCCTTCAGCAGGTAGTTGTACAGGTGTTAGTTCTAATGCGATTGCTATTAGCGT
>CAKZUM010000768.1 GCA_937921525.1 uncultured Saprospiraceae bacterium | reverse complement strand
GAAACGTATCAAGTCTCTTTAATTTCTGACGTAGATTGGTCGCTTCCAAATAATATTACTAGTACAGGTCAAATCACCTTGAAAGCACCTACACTAGAATTAGAAATAACAGATTTTCAAAGTCTAAATCCTAATTTGAATTGGGAATATAATTCTAGATATAATGCCCCATCTGAATCAAATGATTTTGATTACTTCTCTTTTGGGCTAGAAAGTTCCAATCGAAATTTTGAATACGAAGCGGGTGAAGAAGTTCCTCTGCTTAGTTTTAAAAATGCAAATGGTTGTGCAGATTTTGTAAGCTTACTAGACGATCATACAGATCCCTATATATATTCCAGATCTAAGGAGGTGAACATTGGCAATCAATTAACAGTAGTTGGTGCTAGAGGGAATGCTATATTAGGCGTCAAAGGAGAAAAGATGATTCGTTGCAAAAAGCAAGTAATCCAGAAAGAAAAATTTGTAAGAGATCATAATCTATATCCTAACCCTGCACATGATAATTTAACCCTAGAATTTAATTGGAAAAATAATAAGTCTAATAATATTGTTTACATCCGTGATAATTCTGGAAAGACGGTCATAGCTGAAAAGGCAATTGTAGAAAAGGGATTTAATAACTTTTCCTTTGATATTAGCAATTTGTCAGGCGGTATTTATAATGTGGAACTAGTTGCAGAATCGGGAGAATCTATTCCATTAGATCGTTTCGTAAAGGTATACTCTGCAAGTCTTGATGAGATGAAGAGAGAAATAGAGGACAAAGAAAAAAGTGAAAATAAAAGATACTAATTTAAAAAAACATATTAACCAAACTTAATCGTTTTAAGGGAAAAGATGGTAAGGACATCTTTATCCCTTAATTCATTTTTAAAATAGAAGTTGTTTATCTTTTCTTACCTAACCGGTTTAAGTACATGTCTCTTTTGTTCAATCTAATTATTGAGCAGCATTTTAGCTATTGTAAAAAAATCCTACTATCCATAAAAGTTAATCACATTAACTTATAAAGTACTTAAACCTAGCAACAATTTTTCTAAGAAACTTAAAAGGCTAATAGAATGATTTTCTATCCAATATCTTGATCGTAATACTGCGAAAAGGATGGGTTTAAAATCGTAAAATTTAACATGGATTAGTGATCCATTCGCTATTCCTAAAGTGCTTGTATAATAACCGATGGGCAGCACTTAAAATTGGGACAACTATAGAGGTTATTTAAGTAGAAATTAATGAATTAATCACGAGTCATTAATCCTTAAACAACCTCAGTTGCAACTTCGGTTGCGTGAGTAATATTGTCCTAATTCCTAGCTTGAAGATTCTATGAAAAAAATCAAAATCCTCCTCATTTTAGCATTAAGTGTTCTATGCTATTTTGCACATGCACAGGTAGAATTTAATGTCAGACAATTAGATAGTTGTAGTGAATTCCAGGTTAGTCTTACGCCGACTACTACTTATTTTACGCCCTTTAATTTAACTAATAGTGCGCAAGTTACTTTAGTTGTACCTACAGGGAGTGTAAGTATAAGTAACCTCACCTCGAACAGCGGTAATTGGAGTTTCGCCGCACCAATAATCATTGCTCCTTCAGAGAATCCAGCTTTTGATTATATCAATTTTCAACTCACCACTAATACCTCAGCCATCAATTATCAGGCAGGAGTTGAAGTACCCTTATTTAGTTTTACGACCATCCGAAATTGTGCTGCAGGAAATGTTGTTTTAATGGATAATAACACAGATCCATTCCGATTTCCTAATTCACAAAATATCAATATAGGTAACTCCATAACGGTATTGGGTGCAGGCGGTAATGCCTATTCAGGAAATTATGGAAATGACACTAATACTAGTAATCCTCCTCCAACAACCGCATCTTCTAATTGTCTTATTGAATATCAGATAGAGCAAGTGGGAGACAATTTATTTCAAGTGAGATTAACGTCCGATACCACTTGGACGGGTGTCAATGCGATTACTTCTACTGCACAGGTCAGTATTAGAGTACCTTCTGGCAGTTTAAACATAGGAAATCTTACCAATAGTATTCCGACAGCCGTATGGAAACTTAATTCTAGCTATTTCAATCCACCAGAAAATCCAGGTTGGGACTACTATAGTTTTGGACTAGAACTAACACGAGATATTCCATACAACAAAGGGGTACCAGTCAATTTATTTAGCTTTGAAAATCTAGGTACTTGTACTGGAAGTAGTATTGTTTTAATAGATAATAGTACGGACCCATTAATGGCATCCAATAGTCAAAATGCAAATATAGAACAACAAATAACTGTTTCAGGCTGGCAAATGGAAGACGCACCCGTTTGTGTGACAGGTGATATAGTGACTACCTGTACCCCATCCAACCAATCCTTACCAGGCAGTTGTCTTATTGAATATCAGATAGAACAATTGGAGGACAATTCATTCCAAGTCAGTCTAACTCCTGATACTTCTTGGTCAGGTATCAATGCGATTACCTCTACAGCACAAGTAAGTATTAGAGTACCTTCTGGTAGTTTAATTGCTGGAAATCTGACGAATAATATTCCGACCGCTATTTGGAAACTTAACTCTAGTTACTTCAATCCACCAGAAAATCCCGGCTGGGATTACTATAGTTTTGGACTAGAATTAACACAAGATATTCCTTACAATAAGGGAGTAAAGGTCAATTTATTCCGTTTTGAGAATTTAGGAAATTGTACAAATAGTAGTATTGTCTTAATTGATAATAATACGGACCCACTCATGCAGCCAAATAGTCAAAATGCAAATATAGAGCAGCAAATAACTGTTTCGGGCTGGCAAATGGAAGATGTACCCGTTTGTGTGGCAGGTAATATAGTGGCTAATTGTTCCAATAATCCAACTATCCCAGCAGGTTGTCTTGTAGAATATCAAATAGAAGCTATCGGTAGCAACTTGTTTCAGGTGAGTCTGATTCCAGATATTACTTGGACGGGTATTGATGCTTATACGGCTACAGGTCAGGTTAGTATTAGAGTACCTGCTGGAAGTTTTATTATGGGAAATCTTTTTAATAATATCCCAACGGCAAGATGGTCTAGAAATTCTAGATATTTAAGCCCCCCTGAAAATCCCGCTTGGGACTATTACAGTTTTGGTTTGGAATACACCCCAGACATTCCTTATACAAAAGGGGTAAAAGTTAATTTATTCCAATTTGAAAATCTAGGCAGTTGCACAGGAGATAGTATTTATTTAATTGATAATGCTACGGATCCTTTGATGCAACCAAATACTCAAAATGCTAATATAGAACAACAATTAACAGTCTCTGGATGGCAAATGGAAGATGTGCCGATCTGTATAGCTGATGGAAGCAGTGCAGCGTGCTGTGCTTGTTTAATTGATGATACTGCTTCACCTATTAACGACCTTAGTGCTTCGAGAGTATGTATGGGAGAGGCTACTCAGTTTACTTGTCCAACTAGTACCAGCATCAATAGTGTTCTTTGGAATTTTGGAGATGGCATAGGAACCTCCACTCTAAAAAATCCAAGTTACATCTATCCAGAACATGGAACTTATAAAGTATCCTTGACTATTTACTATGCCGATGGCACGAGTACCACACTCCTAACAGATGCTATTGTGGACCCAATGATTTGGCCACTTGTAAGAACAATGAAAGATACCGTTTGCGTTGGGGAGTGTGTTCGATTACAAGCTCAAGGTGGCGATTCCTATGCTTGGTCGCCTAGTACCACTATTGATGATCCAAGCTTTTTCAGTCCTGTCGTATGCCCTACTTCTACTACTACCTATACCGTAATAATTGGAAATGATATAGGCTGCACCGCTACTGGTGATGTTACTGTTTATGTTGCCGATCCACCTGTTATTCAAACCATTAATGACATCAGCGTATGTGAGGGAGAACCTGCTACCTTAGGCGTTGCAAACGGGGAAGGTGTTTTTCAATGGGGCCCTGTTGGAACCATTGTCAATGGTACTATTGACAATGCAATAGCTAATCCTACAAGTACGACAGAATATTGTGTCACCTTGACGGACGCACATGGTTGTACTGCTTCAGATTGTATGATAGTAACGGTATTACCTACTCCTGTAGTTAGTGCTGGCAATGACGAAGAAATATGTAGTGGAAATACCGCTCAATTAAATGCCTCTGGCGGGATTAATTACCAATGGAGTCCAGCTACCAATATTACAAATACGGCTATCTCAAATCCAATTGTTTCTCCAAATACATCGACTACTTACTGTGTAACTGTTACTGATAATGATGGCTGTACTTCTACTGACTGTGTATTAATAACGGTCAATAATATTAGCACCTCTCTTAACAATGACGCAACTATTTGTGCAGGACAATCTACTCTGCTAAGTGCAACAGGCGGTACTAGTTATAACTGGAGTCCAAGTACTGGATTAAGTAGTACCACTACTTCTAATCCAACTGCTTCTCCAAACACTAGTACAAATTATTGTGTGACTATAACGAACGCTTCAGGCTGTACAGAAAGGAGGTGTGTACTAGTAAATGTGAATTCATCGGTTAACGCCAATGCAGGTCAAGATGTACGGATTTGTCAAGATCAGCCTACTCAATTATTTGCAACGGGTGGTAGTACTTACAGGTGGAGTCCTAGCACTAATTTATCAAATGCATCTATCGGTAATCCTATTGCGTCCCCTTCTGTCACGACTACCTATTGCGTAACCGCTACCGATAGTAATGGCTGTACAGATACGGATTGTGTTCAAGTCATTGTAGAAAATAATTTGGTAGCAAATGCTGGACAAGACCAAACCATTTGTCGAGGAGAAAATGTGGTATTGAATGCAAGTGGTGGCATTACTTACAATTGGAGTCCAAGTAGTGGATTGAGCAATAGCTCGGTTCCTAATCCTGTCGCAACTCCGACTGCCACGACTACTTATTGTGTCACAATCACAGATAATAATGGGTGTGTCGCCAATGACTGTGTGAATATAATTGTAGAAGGAACAATTGCAGCCAATGCAGGCAATGACATCACGCTTTGTAGAGGAAATACTAGTCAGTTATCTGCCTCTGGAGGTACTAATTATAGATGGAGTCCTTCTAATGGTTTGAGTAATGCAAATAGTAGCAATCCAATTGTTACCGCTACTACAACGACAACCTACTGCGTTACGGTCACAGACAATACAGGGTGCGAAGCAAGTGATTGTGTGAATGTGATTGTTGAAAATAGCATCTCTGCCAATGCAGGAAATGATGTAACAATATGTACTGATGGAACGACTCAATTAGTCGCTTCTGGTGGGGTCTCATATCAATGGAGTCCAACTACAGGATTGAATAATGCGAATATTAATAATCCAGTTGCAAGTCCAAATGTTACTACTAATTATTGTGTAACCGTGACTTCTGCCAGAGGTTGTACTAGTGTAGATTGCGTACAGGTAAACATTGGTGGTATATTAACCGCTAATGCAGGTGTCGATCAAACTATCTGTAGAGGGGCCTCTACTCCATTAACTGCTTCAGGAGGAACTAATTATCAATGGAGTCCATCTACTGGTTTATCAAATCCTAATAGTCAAAATCCTGTTGCTACCCCAACTGTTTCTACAACTTATTGTGTCACCGTTTCCGATGGAAATAACTGTACTGGAACAGACTGTGTCACTATCAACGTTGGGAGTTCTTTAACAGCAAGTGCTGGTCCAGATCAAAGTATTTGTTTGAGTAGCTCCACACAACTTGCCGCATCTGGAGGTAATTCTTATCAATGGAGTCCGAGCACAGGATTAAGTAACCCAAGTATTGCAAATCCTATTAGTTCACCAACGACAACAACGATCTATTGTGTTACTGTAACAGATAACAATGGCTGTACTGGAACAGATTGTGTGCGTGTGCAAGTAGGAAATTCAATCAATGCAAATGCAGGAAATGATGTGAGTATTTGTAGTGGAACATCTGCTTCTTTAAATGCTAGTGGAGGTAGTACCTATCGCTGGTCACCTAGCACAGGATTGAGTAATCCTAATATTGCTAACCCTACAGTCAATGTGAATTCATCAGCTGTCTATTGCGTTACCGTTACGGACAATAACGGATGTACTGGAACAGACTGCGTCAATGTCAGTATTGGAGAAACGGTAGTAGCCAATGCAGGAAGTGATCAGCGAGTTTGCGCTGGTTCCTTAACTAGCTTAAATGCAAGTGGCGGAACTAGCTATCGTTGGTTCCCTACCGCTGGTCTGAGCAATCCAAATATAGCTAACCCTACAGCTAATATTACTGTACCAACCACCTACTGTGTCACGGTAATGGAAAGTGGAAAATGTTCAAGCGTAGATTGCATCACAATAAATGTAAGTAACGGTATCACAGCTAATGCAGGAAATGATATTAACCTATGTAGTGGCAACTCCGCTTCCCTAAATGCAAGTGGCGGTAGTACTTATAGGTGGTCTCCTACGACAGGATTAAGTAATCCAATCATTGCCAATCCTACGGTAACAACAAATTCATCTACCATCTATTGCGTTACCGTTACGGACAATAATGGATGTACTGGAACAGACTGTGTCAGCGTCAATATAGGGAATACCCTTAATGTGAATGCAGGTAATGATCAAACAATTTGTCGTGGTACTTCTGCGCAGTTATCTGCCAGCGGAGGTACTTCTTATTCTTGGACACCGTCCACAGGATTGAGTAATCCTAATATTGCAAATCCAACAGTTAGTCCTAGTATTACTACTATTTATTGTGTGACTGCTTCTACTGCTGGTGGTTGTTCACAAGTAGACTGTGTTCAAATAAATGTAATTGACGTAGTCAATGCCAATGCAGGTACAGATATTAACACCTGTAATGGAGGGGCTATGAGTCTAAATGCCACAGGAGGGAGTGGATACAGTTGGTCCCCAACAACGGGGTTAAGCAATCCCAATATTGCCAATCCAACAGTCAACGTTTCTGTTCCGACCACCTACTGCGTTACCGTTACAGATAATGGAAAATGTGCAGGAGTTGACTGTGTTACCGTTAACATAAGTGGTGGTATTACTGCCAATGCAGGAACCGATATAGCTGTTTGTATAGGAAATAGCGCACAATTAAATGCAAGTGGAGGAGTTAGTTACCAATGGAGTCCTACTGTTGGTTTGAATAATCCAAATATTGCTAATCCTATGGTCACACCTACAACAAGTAATACGTACTGTGTAACAGTAACCGATGCCAATGGATGTACTGCACAAGATTGTATGACAGTCTCTACCAAAAAAATCCAAAGTAGTATTAGTGACAACTTCACAATTTGTGAAGGCAATAAAGCACAATTGATTGCTACTGGTGGTGACTTCTATTCATGGACACCTACTACGGGTTTGAGTAACCCTAATATCGCCACTCCTATTGTCAGTCCAACTTCAACAATTACTTACTGCGCATACATAACCGCAGAGGACTGTGCCAAAAGAGAATGTGTTACAATAAGCGTAATTGATTGTTCTGGGGAAGGTGCTCCAGATGTTTGTAATCCCGGCGTAAATGCAATTGCTTGTCCCGATAAAAATATTTGTATTGGAGAGGAAACACAATTGGTAGTCAATGGCGGTAGTGCTTGGTCATGGTCTCCATCTAATTCATTGAATAATTCTTTCACAGAATATCCGATTGCATCGCCAGTTGTAACAACCACCTACACCGTAACAGTAACTGATCTGAATGGCTGTACCGATACAGATCAAGTGACTGTATTTGTAGATAATTGTGGTGTAACAACTAATCCATGCAATGGGATTCCAGTCGTAGTTGCTTGTGAAGATAAGACTATCTGTACGGGAGAAAATGTACAATTGACAGTAACTACTGGCATTAGTTATCAATGGCTACCAGTTACCAACTTATCTAATCCATTTAGTGGTGTCCCGATAGCTAATCCTTCTACGACCACTACTTATTCTGTTACGGTTACAGATATAAACGGGTGTACAGGAACGGATGAAGTAACAATTTTTGTCTCCTCAGATTGTTCCAATGATCCTAGTCCTCAACCTTGCACCACCCCTGCGTTTGTAGTGGCTTGCGAAGATAAATTTATTTGTAAAGGCGGAAGTATTAGATTGAATGTTACTACAGGTGCTTCTTATGAATGGAGTCCCGATATAAGCCTATCTCATCCTAACGTTGGAGCACCAATAGCTAGACCTTTATCTACGACGGTTTACACCGTTACTTTGACCGATGAAAATGGTTGTACAGGAACAGATGAAGTGACGGTATTTGTAAATGAAGCGCAAGCCTTCGCCGGAGCCGATGTTTCTACCTGTGGAAGTGCCGTCCAATTAAATGCTTCAGGGGGCAATACTTACAGATGGAGTCCTAGTACAGGATTGAGTAATCCAAATATTGCAAACCCAGTAGCTACCCCATCTGCTACCACTATCTATTGTGTGAGCATCACAGATTTAGATGGTTGTACGGCTACTGATTGTATAGAAGTAACAGTAGGAAGTTCCTTCCCCGCAGTGGCCTGTGAAGATAAGTCAATCTGCCAAGGAGCAAATATTACCCTCACAGTTACCTCAGGGGCTGCTTATAGTTGGAGTCCTAGTCTTGGACTTTCCAATACAAATATAGGCACACCAGTAGCTAGTCCATCTCAAACGACTACTTATTTTGTGACCGTAACAGATGAATTTGGCTGTACCTCTGTAGATGATGTAATCGTAAACGTTGATCCAAACTGTACCAGCGGGAGATCATGTCCAGAAGGCATTTTACCTTCTACCCCAATGACTATAGATTTATCTGATTGCCAATCATCTGGAGAACTTTGCTTACCGATTGAGCTTGCTGCTATGTCGGATTATATATTTAAAATCAATGGAGTGGAGCAAACCGAAGAAGCTTTCAAGGATTGTCAACTGAATTACTCCTTCGCCTATACCTATTTCACAGTTCCAGACCGAGGCAAGAACGGGCCATACCATTTAAATCAATGGATTGTTGACGGAAATGAGCATAGCGGATCTTTCAATAATATTGAGGAACTGATTCAATTGATGAATAGTTTTGATCCTAATGGAAATTGGAGTGCAGATGAAAGCACACTTACAATAAAAGGTGGTCATCCTGAAATAAAGTACAGTACAATGAGTATTGAACAGATAACATCAAGTGCTACCGCAATGCTAGACTTAAATACCAATATCACCCCTTCAGAAACGATCTTAATGCTACCTGTCGGAACCAATGAAGTGGAGATCATGCTAAAAGAAACGGGTTGTAAAGCACAAGCTTCTATAACAGTCACTTGTCCAAATGATCTGACTTGTGGAGATTTATTTTTGGAAGAAAGCATAGAAAGAACCTTAAATGATTGCGAAGAATTGATTGAAGTTTGTTTAGAATTTCCGTTACTTTCAGCAGCAGAATATACGTACCTACATAATGGCATCCCTTACCAAGGTAATGGCGGATTCTGTTCTCTAAGTGGAACAACCACTGCATTATACGTTGGCTTTGGGGAACATGAACTCATCGTTACGCATATTACTACTGGCTGTACAGATACCTTGTATGTTGTCGCAACTTGTCCTGCTGCATTAACAAGTGAACCACAAGCAGATACGGACGAAGTAACTACGAATGTTAATGAAGCGATTGCTATTGATGTAAGTGCAAATGATCGATCACTAGGTGTCATACAAAGCATAGAAATAGTCACCCACCCAACCAAAGGACAAGTAGAAATTAGAGAAGACCAATCGATCAAATATCAGCCGAATGAAGATTATTGCGATACAGAACTCGGAGATAAATTTAGTTACAAAATTTGTAATAATTACGGTTGTGATGTAGCAGATGTACTAGTAAAGGTGGCTTGTAAACCCTTATCTGTATACAGCGGATTTTCTCCAAACGGAGACGGTATTAATGATTATTTTAAAATAGAAGGTGTAGAAGACTATCCTAATAGCACCCTGCAAGTATTCAATCGTTGGGGCACTTTAATTTTCCAACAAAAGGGCTATCAAAATGATTGGGATGGACAGTATAAGTCCAATCCACTAGCGGATGGTGTTTACTTCTATTTGTTTATGGATGGATATGGCAACAGGCAATCTGGTTATGTTCAGCTTAGTAGATAAGAATTTAAAAACAAGTCTAATGTTAGGTAACAATTAAATGTTTAAAAATAATTTAATAGGAGGCATTACTTTTTAGTATTGCCTCTTTCTAAATTAGGATTTGGACAAAAATCATGCTTTTAAAATAACAAGACAAATACATTTCAATTTCTTCCTAAAAAGGTCATTTAGGTTTGAAATTTGTAATTACATTAAGATAAATTTGGATAACCGTATAATGAAGGTTGAGCTAGTTAGTTCAACCTTTTTTTTTATTTAAACTTAACATGTACCTATTAGTTTTAATGGAGAATGGAGAATGGAGAATTGTAAATTGAGACTGCTTATAAAACGTTGACAATCAAGACTCAATTTTCGTTATATTAGGGCAAACGAAAAGTCAAAATCGTAATATGTAATTCATTGGAAAATGTTTGGGTCGATGGTTGAAGTTTGTAACTTCAACCTA
The DNA here is from genome assembly GCA_937921525.1 of uncultured Saprospiraceae bacterium. Taxonomy (GTDB): domain Bacteria; phylum Bacteroidota; class Bacteroidia; order Chitinophagales; family Saprospiraceae; genus JAFMDF01. The sequence goes on along the minus strand of CAKZUM010000768.1, from coordinate 48 downwards.
ATATTTTGAAAGTTTGTAACTTTCTTCCACTAATACATATTATAAAAA
>CAKZUM010000767.1 GCA_937921525.1 uncultured Saprospiraceae bacterium | reverse complement strand
AACTTGTACCTCATATATCCCTTGCAAGAAAACACCGCTATTCCCTCTACCCTGCCCTTCGCTCTCTACCACCGCAGGTGTTCGCCATTCCAAGTGTAATTGTACACTACCAAAATTTTGTTTTGTTCGAATATCTCCTGTTCCTTTTACCACAGTCATAGAACCATCTTTTAGTTGCCAACCTGCAGTCACACTATCCAAGGTCATCCAGTTGTCTAGACTAGTACCGTCAAATAACACAATGGCATCGGAAGGTGGCGCAGTCCCGATTCCTGAGGTGACTACTCGTGGTTCTGGTTCCCATACTTCTGTTGTTTTAGGATCTGTGATTTGTGCTGCTAAGTACATATAGGCACTTAGGGAACACATACATAAGAGGATTAATCTTAGTTTCATATTTATTGGTATTATGTTATTGTCCTAAATATTAAGAACTCGCCTTTATTTTCATTCTCTCCTTATATGCACCATACAAAAGAACACTTGAAATAAGTGTTTGACATATTAAATAGGTATAGCCTGACAAATCAAATCCTAAATAATTGGCATCACAAGAGGCGCATCTTATTAATTTATAAATTATTTCCATTACAGTCAATAAACCTATGATGAGAAATATCCAGAATTTCATTGTCTTAAGTTTTAGTTAGTTTCTAAATTATCTCTATTGTGAAATAATCTTGGGGAAGCGAAAAATCATCACCCCTTAAATAAAATATTCTCTACTCTCACTTCTCTATTCTACTTAATCGTGTACTGTGACAAAAAAGAATAATAAGGCTGACATCGTTCTGCCAGCTCCGCTAAATTACCTAAAAGTTTAATTTCTTTCTCCTCATAAGGCATAAATCCAGTAGATTGGTGCACATTGGCATACCAATACTTTGCCCAGCACCCATCTTCTTTTCTTGGTCCAGCTTTCCATTCGAGCATTTGCTCTTGAAAAGGAATATCTAAATGGGTACATAACTGCCTCAATACTCCTTTGGGATCGAGCAATAAATATTTAGCATCCACTACTGCCGCTAGTTTACCAGCTTTCGACAATTTTTGAAATAAATCATACTGCATTTTTATTCCAATATCTGGCAAATCTGGATTAGGGATCACCTTTGCATAAGAGGCGATAATTCTTCTTGGATCTCGAATTAATAATACATTAGCCATCTTAGTTAAAAAGTCTTCATCCAAATGAATTAAATGATGCGTCATCTGTTTGAAGAGTACATGATCCGTTGGGTAGCTACCATGCAGCATATCGTCTACTACTTTATTACCATCCAACTCCATTGTCTCTAATATTTCAGCGGTTCCAGGATGTGCTGCCTCTGAATTGGTCTTACTCAAAAAGTGAGCGTATAATGGTTCATCTACAACCGTCATATCTGTGCGCTGCGCAAAAGAGTACATAAATGCGGTGGAAATATTCCTTGGACTTGACCATATATTGATCCGTTTTCTCATAGGCTTTTTAAATCGACGAAAGACTTGGTAAGTTTTAAAAACTTCCCAAGTCTGAGTATTCTTAAAGCGATAAATATAAATAGATAAAACTTGATTACAAAAATTAGCATGAATTAGTAACAACAAACCAATTTTTCCTATATTGAGCAGTATATTAAAATAAATAATGAAAGAAGTACACGGCACACATAATGCACTCCCAGATGAAAGAAACAAAGATGTATTAATCTATGTAAATGGAGCGCTACACCCTAGATCAGAAGCTAAAATTTCTGTTTTTGATAGTGGATACTTAGTAGGCGACGGTATCTGGGAAGCTGTACGATTGCATGAAGGAGTCTTGGTATTTTTAGATTTACACTTGGACCGATTATGGGCAGCTGCGGCTACTATTGGGATGGATTTAGGAATGACAAGAGCTGAGTTGACTGAAAAAATTTGGTATACTTTGAATGCCAACAAGATGTACGATAATGTACATGCTCGCTTTATGATTACCAGAGGTATCAAAAAAACACCTTCTCAAGATCCTAGACTAACCATTAGTGGGCCTAATCTGGTGATCATTGCAGAGCATAAAAAGGCCTCTTCTAAAAGTAAGGCTAAAGGAGTTACTTTGTTTACTAGCACTATTCGTAGAGGTGCGCCTGATTATTTGGATCCTCGTTTAAATTGTCATAGTAAATTACATGAGGTAATGGCCTTGGTACAAGCTATTGAAGCTGGAGCAGATGAAGCATTGATGCTAGATATTAATGGCTTCGTTTCTACCTGTAATGCCACTAACTTCTTCATGGTCACAAAAGGAGAAGTCTGGACGTCTACTGGTCAATACTGTATGAATGGTATTACTAGAGGAAATATCATTCGAGTATGTGAGGAGAATGGTATTGTATGTAAACAAAAGAATTTTTCTTTGTTCGATTTATATGGTGCTGACGAAGCTTTTGTAACGGGTACTTTTGGTGGCGTTACGCCTGTAACTAAAATTGATGGTCGAGTGATTGGGGAAGGGACTTTTGGTCCTGTGAGCCAACGATTGAGCCAACTATATACGGAGCTGGTGCATCGAGAGGTGGCATTGGCTAAATAAAAAGAAGTCAGATCGTCCTTCCAGGACTGTCAGAAGTCAGATCGCTGCGCTGTCAGACGTATGATGTTGACACCGTTTGCATCTGACAGCGTAGCGATCTGACAGTTCCGTTAGCGAAAGCTAACAAGAACGGTCTGATTTCTGACTTCTAAAAAACTTTCCTCCCCTGAACAACATGTTACACAACATGACATTCCAAAACCTGGGTACTCTTGATAGGACTTAGTGCTTCCTTGCTAAACAATTTAATACGGAATTAGTCAACTGCAACTTTTGTCTATCGGAGTGCCCTTTTTTATTCCTTTCTTCAAGTACTTTCCTCTATGAAAAATATATTATTTGCTATTGGTTTTGCACTACTATTATTCGCTTGCAATCCATCCATCACCAAAACAAGAATAGTTGGCAATCCACCTGCAGCAGGTTTTGATACGGCTAACTCTGATGCGAAAGCAATTGCGATTGCAGATCAAGTAGTCGAAGCGGTTGGGGGGCGACAGAATTGGGAGGATACCCGTTTAATTAAATGGAATTTCTTTGGTTCTAGAAAATTAGCATGGGACAAGCAGACAGGTGATGTTCGGATTGATTATTTAAAAGAAGACTTAGCGATACTACTTAATATCCACACGATGGAAGGAAAGGCTATGCGCAATGATACTTTATTTACTAAGGGTCATCCCGAACATAATTCCTTAATGGAAAAGGGAAATTCGGTATGGATTAATGATGCCTATTGGTTAGTATTGCCTTTTAAATTAAAAGATACAGGGGTCACGCTAAAATATATGGGCACAGACAATAGTCAAGCAGGGGAATCATCCGAGGTCTTACAGTTAACTTATAAAAATGTAGGCAGAACACCTGATAATAAGTATCTGGTCTATGTAGATCAACAAACAAACTTAATTAATCAATGGGATTATTATCCTAACTATACCGATACGATTCCTAGATTTCAAATCCCTTGGAAAGATTATCGACAACATGGAGCAATTCTATTATCTGGGGATCGAGGGAAGAATCAATTAACGGAGATTGAGGTGGGGAATGAGATTCCGAAAGGTTTGTTTACTGACTTCTGAGTCTTTCTGACGAAAAACTAAATAGGTTTATTTTTTACCACATAGGTATATATACTATCGACAGGATAGATTACCGATTTTGGAATTGTCTAAAATTTGCTGGACAATGGGAAATTGTCCAGCAAAACGCACACTTCTTGTCCAGCAATTTCCCATTGCTGGACAAATTCTTTTTCGGTAATTTATCCTGTCAGCAGTATAGTTCACATATGCTCTACTATGTGAACTATGTACCTATGCGGTAAAAAATAGAAAGTGGCTTAATTGCCAAACATCTGCACCCAGCTATTAGGCATACGTCCGACCATACCCGCCTTATAACAAGCTACATATTTCCATTCTTTATTTAGCAAGGTTTTTCGATGACCTCTATTGCTGATACCGTCATCTACCAGTAAAAGCATAACAGCCTCTCGGACATCATCTGGGCCACCTACCAAATTCTCATTCCCGTCTATCATTTGGGGGCAGGCGCGCTTCGCTCGATCCCAAGGCCAAGAACCATCTAAACCTTTATGGTCAGAACTTCCTTTTCTCACAGCCTCTTGACCATGTTGCTGTGCCGCTTTGTAGAGACATTCTACAGGTTGTAAAATAGATAATGGTGGCGTTCTTTTAAGCTCATCAATTAACTCGTAGGCTACATTCGTAGAACTACCAAATACTTTACCGCTACGAATATCCTTAATGTATTGCTTTACATATTTTACGTAACCAGCAGGATTGGATCGCACTAAGTTGATTTCGTTAATCATTGTTTGCTCTTCTTGACTCAAATACGCCGTCTTCCCTAACTCATTTCTATAAGCATTCGGATTAGATTGATTGGTATTATTTGTTTTTGCTGGTCGATCATTAGCACCTGTATTATTACCTTGGTTGAATTGTCCATTATTTGTAGCTGGAGCTCTATTCCAGTTATTATTGTTTGATCGGTTATTGGTATTTGGTGCATTGTTCCAGTTGTTGTTTACTGGAGGGTTGTTGGTAGCGGTATTGTTTCTTTGGTTCGCCACTCTTCCCCATGACGTGGTAGCTTGATTATTTTGATTGCCTTGATTATAGGTCGGAGGCCTATCATTTGAAGGGGGCGTATAAAATGGATTGGTATAATTATTAGCTGGAGCTGGCCTAGCATTAGGATTAGGCGTATAATCATTTGGATTACGCAATTGCTCATTCCATTGCCCTGAAAATAGACCATTGGCATCTTCCGCATACGATGTGCGGTCACATGCACAATCAGAGGTTAATAAAACGGAGCCAGGTGCTCTTTCTTGTCCCGGATTCAAGACATTAAATTCTCTAAAACGAGCCTCTGTATACCCATATAATCTAGCTATTCCAGCAATAGTTTCTCCTTGTTTTATCACGTGTCTTCCACCTGCTTGTTTTTGGTAACTATTATAGGAACTGCTAGTTTGAACTGCGGGTGCGCTACGTGTGACAAAAACCTCTTGTGCAGGTGCTTGATAAGTAGCCTCAGCAATAGGTGCATGAACTCTAATATTTTGACACACTTGCAATAGTTCATTGAACTGCATACCATTCCAAGCTCTTAGATTATCAATACTTACATTATAAATCTTGGAAATTCGATATAAGGTTTGACCATATTGAACCACATGAATTCCATCTCTATTGGAGGTGGGACATTGTGCAGATAAGGTAGTAGCTGCGAAAGCTAAGCAGATAGCTAGAAATAGTATTTTTCTCATATTTATAGGTTTTATAGTGGGCTTGGCGGCTTTACGACCAAGCTTTCTATGCGAAGGCTCTTATAGAAATTGTTTGAGAATGTATTTTTAAACAACTTCAGAATAAACTCTAATTTAGCAAAAAAACGTTCTGATAACAAACTATTGTAAAGATCAAGGCATCAAAATTAACGGAAAATCGAACAAGTTACCCTATTCCAAAAACAAAAAGCCTTAGCTGATGAAACACATCTACTAAGGCTTTTTTAAAGAAAGGCAACATTTAATAGTTTTTTTCATCTATTAAATATTGATAACGCGTATTATACGCCAAATTTCTTAATCTTATAAGCAGCTTTTAAAACTTCTGCTCTACGTTCTACCGAAGGTTTTGTAAAGTGCTTTCTTCTTCGAAGCTCCTTAATTACTCCTATTTGCTGAGATTTTCTTTTATATCTTCTTAGAGCTTTATCGATAGATTCCTTCTCTTTTACATCAATAATGATCATACAAAATAATTTTGAAAAGTATGTTTTTAAAAAATTCGATCGCAAAGTTAGTACCTTTTTATAATAAATGCTACCTCAATATTCAAAAAAACAACTTCCCAATTGACAAGTTTATCTACACCACAAAAGTAGTTGACAATTTTACCACATAGGTAGATAGGTCACATAGTATGACGTATGCTATGTGACCTATGTACCTTTGTGGTAAAAACACCCCTAGCTATGTCATTTTTAATATTATCAAACTAACTCATTCCTAAATTTGTGGTATAACTAGTATCAACTACGTTGATAAACTTGTCTCCCAATTGCAGAAATAATAGTACGGAAAAACATACCTATCCCTTTGTTTTATCGTTACTTAATCGAAACTACCTTCGTCTACTAGTTTTTATTTCAAGTTACACTACTGGACATATCAAAGAGCAGAGCAGAGAATAGAGACGTATTTCATTTAAAAAATGACAGATTTCATAGTCTCTCTATTCTAAAATGTAATTTCAGATCAATTTATAATCATATGACCAATACTTTCCCACCATTAATGGTGTTCCTTTTCGTCTTCTTTTTCCAATCCTGCTTATCTGCTCAAGAAACTAAGTCCACAGATAGTTCCAGTACGGATAATTCTGAAACATCCACAGAACCAAACTATTACGGAGGGGATGCGGCTAAGAAATTAGATTGGGCGATGTTCTATCTACAAAACCACTATGTAGATTCTACGCATAATGACTACTTAGTAGAAATTGCTATTCGGAGCATGTTAG
>CAKZUM010000766.1 GCA_937921525.1 uncultured Saprospiraceae bacterium | reverse complement strand
TACTTATTAGAGTATTTGATGGTGAACCTATAAACAATGAAAAATAAGCTAACACTACATGCAACGCTAGTGCTATTGCTATATAGCACCCTTACCTTACTAGGGCAACAAGACCCCATGTTCACTAAATATATGTTTAATAGCCAAGTCTTTAACCCAGGATATGCTGGAAGTAAAGACTATTTATCCGTTAATATCTTAGCTAGAGAACAATGGTGGGGGGCACAATCAACGACGCCATCGGGCAGTTCCTTTAATTACGCACCATCCACACAGACCTTCACTCTGCAAAACCCTGTAGGAGAAAGAGTTTCTCTTGGACTAACAGCCATTAATGATCGGATTGGTGCTACCTCTTCCTCTACGCTTAATGCCGTATATGCCTATCATTTTTCATTCGGAGAAGAAGGAGAGTTATCTATCGGTCTACAAGGTGGATTGACAAACTACAGAGCAGATTGGAGTAGTTTAACATTTAAAGATCCCCGTTTAACGGATGTCGTATATGCAGAAGAAACACCAACCCGTATTATCCCAAATGTTGGGATTGGCCTGTATTATCATTCTGAGAAATTTTACATAGGTTTATCCGTTCCACATATCATTGAGTATGATTTAAGAGCGACTGAAATTAATGAAGCAAGATTAGGTCAGAATGTAGCTAAATATTATCGGCATTATTATTTAACGGCTGGTGCGGCTATACCTATTTCTGGTCAAGATCTAGTATTCAAACCTTCAATTCTAATAAAAAATGTAGGCTTCTTAACGGACTTTTCCGCCAGTCAAAATGCAGTCAACCAAGTCGGAGCGCCGACTCAATTTGATATAGATTTATCCTTGTTTTTTTATCAGACTTTATGGGCAGGTATTTCTTTTAGATCTGCCTTTGAGATGGAAGCTTTAGGAGGAATAAGCACTGTTGATTCTGGAGATATTTGGGTATCTTATTATCTAAAAAATGGAACTCGTATAGGGGTCGCTTATGATTATACCCTATCTAAGCTTAGTACCATCCAGAAAGGAACCTTTGAATTAATGATAGGATACGATTTTAACTATACGGTTAGTAAGGTGAATACGCCTCGGTATTTTTAGAATGGAGTATTTCTAGTTTCTGAGAGAGCGGAAAAATCTTAAATCTTACATCATAAATCAGAAATCATATATCCATTTAGGATGCACCACGATTGATATATGATTTCTGATGTATGATTGCCCACATTTAAAAAACACACACGCTTACTTCCGATGCCGAATTAGTCCTTCCTGCACCACACTAGCCATCAATTCTCCTTTCTGATTAAAAAAGCTACCTCTATTAAAACCACGACTATTAGAAGCACTCGGGCTGTCGAGTGAATAAAGCAACCATTCATCTACTTTAACATCTCCATGAAACCACATGGCATGATCCAAGCTCGCCATTTGCATACTCTGGATTTTAAAACGATCCCTATGGGGTAATAAAGAAGTCGTCATTAAATTATAGTCAGAAGCATAAGCTAAAATTTCTCTTTGTAATAATGGATCATCTGGGAGAGGCCCATTGGCCTTAATCCAAATATGCCTAAAAGGACTTTCTTTTTTAGGATTTAAAGGATCAAATTTTTCAACGGGCCTAAATTCTATTGGTCGATCTATCTGGTATCTTTTATACATATTCGGCAATTGTTTTTTATAAGGTTCAATCCATTCCTTATCCGTTGTTACTTGGTCTGGGGGCGGAACATCAGGCATTGAAATTTGATGAACGAAGCCCTTCTCTTTAATTTGAAAAGAGGCAGACATATTAAAAATAGCCCTACCTTTTTGAATAGCCACGACTCTCCTTGTCGTAAAACTACGACCATCTCGAATTCTATCTACGTTGTAGATAATAGGTTGGTTGGGATCTCCTCCCAATATAAAATAGCCGTGCATAGAGTGTACGATCCGATCTTCAGGCACAGTGACTCGTGCGGCATGAATAGATTGAGCTAATACCTGCCCACCAAAAACTCTACCCCAAGGAGTGATATAGTTTTGCCCTCTATAGAGATTATCATCTAGCTGTTCTAATTGGATTAAGTCTATTAATTCTGCGGTCGTTTTCATGTCGCAAAGATAAAATTTTAAAACTATATTTTAGGGTGTTTTGAATTAGACAAATAGGTGTATTAAACTAAGCATTGATACTATTGATTTTTTTAAAAATCGACAAGTTTATTGAGACAGCTGATATTAGTTTTACCACAAATTTAGGAATGAAGAAGCTGACAAAGCTAGGGTTGTATTTTACCACATAGATACATAGGTCACATAGTAGGACGTATGCTATGTGACCTATGTACCATGTGGTAAAATTGTCAACTACTTTTGTGGTTTAGATAAACTTGTCAAAAAATCTAGGCTAAACCTTTATAAATTGCTTACTTTGTATTTTTTTGTATCTTCATGTTTTGTGAAAATAGACTTACACAAACTTTCATTCTTTATAAATTGCTGTTCATTCATTTGCTTTCGCAAAAGAAAATAGGAATGCAGAGGTGCAGAGGTATAGAGATTTTTTCGTAGAAAAAATCCTCAAACTCTGCATCTCCGTGTCTCTGCGTTCCATACTTATATTGGCGTTTAGCCAATATTGAATAGAAGGCTCTATTTATTGCTTATTCCTTTACTTTAAACAGATATTAATTAATAATCAATCTCTATATGAAATACATATTAGCACTAGATCAAGGAACGACTAGTTGTAGAGCAATCCTCTTTGATAAAAAAGGAAATATTGTTGCTACGGAACAGCAGGAATTTACCCAAATTTTTCCGCAACCTGCCTGGGTAGAGCATAATGCAAACGAAATTTGGAAAACGCAGTTGGAAGTTGCACAAGATGTTTTATCTAATAATGAGGTTACTGCTGATCAAATTGCAGGAATCGGTATTACTAATCAGCGAGAGACTACTGTTATTTGGGATAAAAAGACAGGTAAACCCATCCACAACGCAATTGTTTGGCAAGATCGGCGCACCGCCTCCTTCTGTGATGAGCTAAAGTCGGAAGGTTGGGAACCATATATCCGAACCAATACAGGTTTAGTAATTGACGCTTATTTCTCAGGTACTAAAGTCAAATGGCTACTAGATAATGTACCGGGTGCGAGGGCAAGGGCAAAGAAAGGAGAATTATTATTTGGTACCATGGATACTTGGTTAGTATGGAATCTTACAGGTGGTAAAGTACATGTAACAGATTACTCGAATGCTTCCAGAACGCTACTATTTAATATTAAAACCCTAAAATGGGATAAGGAAGTTTTAAAGCGTTTTGATATTCCAGTAAAGATGTTGCCAAAAGTAAAGCCTTCCAGTATGGTTTATGGAAAATCCTTGAGTACGTTGTTTGGTAAACCAATTCCTGTGGCAGGAATGGCAGGAGATCAACAAGCTGCTTTATTTGGACAAGGATGTCGAGAGGTAGGAATGGCTAAGAATACTTATGGTACAGGCTGTTTTATGTTGATGAATACTGGCGAAACACCTGTGGAATCCAAGGCAGGATTGCTGACCACTATTGCTTGGGGAATTGATGGTAAAGTCACCTACGCATTAGAAGGTAGTGTATTCATTGCAGGTGCAGCTATTCAATGGTTGAGAGATGGATTGAAAATATTAGATAGCGCACCAGACTCTGAATTTTTTGCAGAAAAAGTAGATGATAATGGAGGCGTATATGTAGTGCCAGCTTTTGCTGGTCTAGGTGCCCCTTATTGGGATATGTATGCGAGAGGGGCTATTTTTGGCTTAACTCGTGGCTCTAGTAAATCACATATAATCAGAGCTACTCTAGAGTCTTTGGCTTATCAAACTAGAGACGTATTAGACGCTATGAAAAAGGATTCCCGTTTGCCACTGACTACATTAAGGGTAGATGGAGGGGCTTGCGCCAATGACCTGTTGATGCAGTTTCAAGCGGATATTTTGAAGACAACGGTACAACGACCAAAAGTAATTGAGACTACAGCTTTAGGGGCTGCCTATTTAGCTGGTCTAGCAGTAGGATTTTGGACGCCTAGGAATATATCCAAAGGCTGGCAACTAGATCGGACTTTCAAACCTAAGATGACTGCGGCCAAGCGAAAGAAATTATATAGCGGCTGGCAAAAAGCGGTGAG
>CAKZUM010000765.1 GCA_937921525.1 uncultured Saprospiraceae bacterium | reverse complement strand
CAGTTGAAAGCCACCATACAGGTATGTCACGCTCTCGACCTACTGAACACATCTAATACAGGCGACCTATAAAATCATTTAAATCTGCGTTGAATTATGCGTATTTAGACATCTAGTTCCTTAAGTTGACGACATTCCACTGCAAGTGATCCGATGAATAGATTTGCCGCCCCAACTTTGTTATACACTCAATTAAAATAAACTCCGTATCTCTGATTTATTCTCGTACATTGCAGCATGAAAGTTCTAATTCTCAGTGATTTAAACTGGCACACCCACCTACAATCCATGACGGCAGAAGAGGTAATTTCCTTTGAAGAAAGCCGACTTTCCTTAGATCGCTACCAACGTATCAAAAGATATTTAGAAATAATATTAGTAGAAAAAGTAGATATTGTTTTATTCGCTGGAGACGTCACGGGAGATGGCTTTTGTGGCCATGGTTTCCATTATGCCTTTAGTTTATTGTTGACTTTATTAGAGCGAAGACGCATTCCCTCTTTCTTTATTAGCGGCAATCATGATGAACCAGAATATTATGATAAAGTAATAGAATTGACGAAAGACTATCAATACGTTAGAGAAATATCCAACCAATCTATAGAAATAGCTGGCCTGAAAATATTGGGAATCAATTATGATTGTTCCAAATCTAAGCGAAGTCTAAAAACTTTTATTAAAAAGCAGGAGGAGGGGCAGTATGATTTGCTAGTTGCACATAGTCCATTGAAAAGAAGGATTCGATTGTTCGATTTACCCTGTCAATATATTATTACGGGACATTATGATCGAAAGCTATGTATGCATCGAGATACCGTATTTATAGCATTAGATAATGATTCCGAGGCAGTCTCATATGCTATAATAGAAAAAAATGTAGGTCGAAGAGATTTAGTCCATTTTAAGGTAAAAGAGAATGCCCAGACCATTTATCGTTTTACAGAAGAAACCTATCAATTGTTAGAAGGCAATCGCACCAATACTTTAGTATTGAATGAGCAGCGCACCTTAAATTTGGATCAAATAGAAGCAGCACCGATTAATCAGTTAGTCACGGATAAGGGAGACTATTTATATTTTAAATATTTACGAGGAGCGAATTATGTGAAGAGTTTGAATACCTTATATAAGACCAAACAAAAAATACCTTTGAGTACTCAAGATCTAGATTTAGCTCAAGTAGAGGACTTGCCAATTATTGATACCTATAAAATTTCGGAGAGTATGATTGTCGATTATTTAGGGAAGTATAAGTGATTTTAAGTACTAAGAATTACCGTTAAAGCAGCCAAGTTTTTATCTTCATCAAAAATGGCTTCAATAGGAAAAGAAAAATCTTTGATAATGTCGCTTTGAAGTATTCCCGTACCTGATTTTAAAACCAGATCATATTTTTTGGACTCATCTAATCGGTATAGTTCCAGAATCTGTTTTATAGGATCAATAATCAAATACTCTTTAATACCGTTCGCTTCATAATCTATAAACTTAACCGTTCTGTCATTTTTTTTAGTACCTTTTGATAATATCTCTACTACAAAATCGGGAGCAGGAAAAAGGCTTTGCCCTTTTTTAAAAGATTTAGCTTTTTGGGTAGAGAAAAAACAAATATCTGGCTCATAGTCATTGCGCTCTAGAGTAATCATTACTTTTTCTACTCCGACATAGCCTAATTGATGTTTTCTAACATAATTTCCCAATAAATTGGTCAACAAATTACTAACATCATTGTGCTCTTTCATAACAGGGGAATGCGTAACAATTACTCCATTAATAAATTCTACTTTCTCTTCGTCTGTTATATCTTCATAGAATTGATGTCTCCGTTTTTTTTCTGCTTCTAAAATAGAATTGATTTTATTAACTAAACTTTGCGCATTAGGACGTTCTAGTATTTGGTGAATTATATCCTTTTCTGGTATTTGAGTCATTAGTTTTTACCAAATTTAAGCATTTTTAAACACATTTTCAGACTCAAAATGTGATAGAATACGTTTTTTTGATAATATATTATTAAAAATATTATATTTGCAAGTTGATAGATATACCATCATCACCCATGAACATTATTGAAACGCTAGAACATGACAAAGATCCTTCACCTACTGAATCTTTTTGTGCTATTGTGCTTAACACCACTTGCTGCCCAAACCACTTTCACGCTCCCTTCTTTATCTGCCAATTGCGGCGAAACCATTCAAATACCCGTTACGGTTGAAAGTTTTGATAGCCTCCTAGGTATACAATTGATCGTAGAATGGGATGCTACTGTTTTAGATTATATACCTGAGGCTGCAAATACTTCTTTCCTCCCGGGTATTATCTCTTTAATAAATGATAGCAGTATCCAATTTACATGGCAAGATACCCTGGCTTTATCCTTACCACAAGATACCTTATTTGTTATTTCCCTAAGGGTATTCAATGCAACTAATCCAGAAACAAGCATTGTCTTTTCTAATGATAAATCAGACATAGATATTATAAGTACAAATGGAACTGTAGAACCTATTTTAAACAATGGGACTGTTAGTTTTTTAAGTAATAACATACCAGTGGCCATTAATTGTCAAGATACGGTCTTTCAATACACGACTGCCACTACTTGTGAAGTCGAAGGTATCTGGACGGAGCCTATTTTTGAAAGCTGTACGGGTTCAGGGTCATTCATTATTTCTTCCACCCATGATATTGGAACCAACTTTGGGGTAGGAAGTCGAATGATTACCTATACGGCATCTGACGAATTTGGGAATATGGGTACTTGTAGTTTTATCCATATAGTTCAAGATACAATAGCACCTGTTATATCTAATTGTCCAGATAATTTAGAGGTTAATTTTTCGAAGGACGCAGGCTGTAATTTATCTGTTACTTGGAGCGCACCAGATGTGTTAGAACGATGCTCTGCATCAGAGACAGAGGTGACAAGTAGTATGCAGCCAGGTAGTTTTTTTCCAGTTGGAATAACGATGGTTACTTATACTGCCACAGATGCGGCAGGCAACAGTAGCAGTGATTGTACTTTTGAAGTAGTGGTGACAGGTTCAGACCCAATTACATTCGATATACAACCAGAAAATGTAAGCATCGCTGCTGAGGTTGGCTTATGTGGTGCTACCTACGACTGGGGAGGTCCGCCGTCCGCTGTTAGCGGATGTGCGCCGATAGAGCTGGTTAGTAATATACCACCAGGTAGTTTCTTTCCAGTAGGAACAACGGTCGTAGAATATGTTGCTACGGATGAAATTGAGCAAAGAGCGGTATGGTCTTTTTCTGTTACTGTTGAAGATACCCAACCCTTATCAGTGAATTGTCCGACAGATATTATAGTGGAGGCAAATGGCACTATACAATCAGATAGTGCAGGATTTTTGAATAGTGTGAATGTCACAGCTTGCGGCAATTATGAGTTAAGTTTTTCAGACTTAGATGTAATAGATAATTGTACCTCTTCTATTCAAACAGAATTACTAGCTGGAAATGATAAAGATTTTACTTTAGGAGATACACAAATGCAGTACGTAATCAGCAATGACTCAGGTGAGGAGGTTACTTGTAGTTTTCAAGTAAGTATCATGGAGCAACCTGCTGTCTTTGCAAATCGATCTGAAAGCTTGACTTGTGTAGATACAGAAGTACAGCTATTAGCTATTGTAGATGTAGATGGCTTTTATGACTTATGGCAATGGACAGGTCCTGCGGGATATACCTCTACTGAGAAAGAACCGACTATATATTTAACACCAGAAAGAGCAGGAGTTTATAAAGTCGTTGCGACCTCTTCAATCAGTGGCTGCTCGGCAGAGGCAGAAACGATAATAGAAGTATTAGGCGAGGAAGGTATACCTTTGATCGAAACAGGAGAACTAATCGTCTGCGAAGGCACTTCCCTATTTCTAGGTACGACGGTTACACCTGGTGCAACTTATACATGGACAGGGCCAAACAATTTCACTTCAAATGAAATAAGCATTAATATAGAAAGTGCCGAGGCTGCTCAAACGGGTAATTATGAATTGACTCGGACGGTGGATGGATGTACTTCTGCGCCTGCCAATGCTCGTTTAATTGTATTATCTGAGTTAGTACTCGAAGATGACGTGATAGGGTCGGTAGTTAATTCTACGACTGATTTCAATGTATTGATGAACGATTCCATTGCCTTGGATGCTCCTTTCACAATTACGGTTACACCAGAGCCTACAAGTGGAGCATTAACTAATAATGGAGATGGAACGTTTTCTTACACGCCTAACGAAGGTTTTACAGGCACAGAGCAACTCTCTTATGAGGTTTGTTATGAAACGTGTTCCGATCTATGTGATACAGGTATTTTAAATATTCGCACAGAGCTAAGTGATGACTTATGCACGTATCCTTCCTATCTATCTCCTAATGGAGATGAGCAAAATGATAGGTTGATTCTTTCTTGTAATAGTAGTGATCCAGAAAGTGGGATCATTATCTTTAATCAATGGGGCGCAAAAATTTATGAATCCTTTCCTTATAATAATGATTGGGATGGGACTTATAAGGGTAAGGAACTACCAGATGGTACCTACTTTTATATTTATAAAAATTCTAGAGATGATATGAATGCCGTAAAGAATTGCTTGACGATTTTTAGATAAATTCTATTTATTCGAGATCATGGTGATTTTTAAAATCACCATGATCTAACTATTTATTAAACCCACCGATTCCCTCCTTTCCCTCATTCCCGTATCTTTGTAACTATTTTTAAAGAATCTGCATCTATCATAATAGAAAGCAATACTGTAATTAATCCATGCACTTAATAGATACCCACACGCACATATACTTAGATCAATTTAAAGACGATCGAGAAATGATGATTAATCGAGCGATCGCCAATAATGTAAAAGAATTTTACTTACCAAATATAGACAGCAGTAGTATTGCGGATATGTTGGCACTCGAAGCAGCTTACCCAGAAAATTGCTATGCGATGATGGGCTTACATCCATGTTCAGTAAAAGCGGATTTTGAAAAAGAGTTAGCAATAGTAGAAGAGTGGTTAGGAAAGCGACATTTTTGCGCAGTTGGGGAAATAGGTATAGACCTTCACTGGGATACCACCTACATTGAAGAACAAAAAGAGGCCTTTCGCCGACAAATAAGATGGGCAATAGACTTAGATATTCCAATAGTGATTCATTCCCGAAAATCAACTCAAGAGGTATTAGAGGTATTGAGAGAAGAAAAGCATGATCGGCTCCGAGGGATTTTTCATTGTTTTGGTGGATCAGTAGAAGAAGCAGAAGCAATTATCGAACAAGGCTTTCATTTGGGGATAGGTGGTGTACTGACATTTAAGAAAGCTGGATTAGATAAAACATTGGCTTCCATTGACTTAAAACATCTAGTTTTAGAAACGGATGCGCCATATTTGGCACCTACGCCTTACAGGGGTAAGCGTAACGAGAGTGGATATGTGCGGTTAATTGCAGAAAAATTAGCATTGGTAAAAGGGATGAAACTAGAAAAGATTACTGACATTACTAGCCAAAACGCCAAAAATATTTTTGTTCATAGCGCAAAAAAATCACTTTTATTTGGTAAGACTAGGTGAATTGAATCTTATTTTCTACTTTAGTGCCACACTTTTATAATATGTTATTTTTAAATTCCCATAAAGAAATCGCATTATTTTTTGTTTTGTAGTAAGATTTTACAATTTTTGCATTTCTTGGGTAGCAATTTTCTTATAAGTGAAAAAGATCTCTTGTTTGAAACTGTGATGAAAATACTAATTGGTATTGAAAAGGTTTATCAATCCTACCTAAGTAACGATTATTTTTTATTCGTTACTAACCGAATTCTATCGTATTATATCCTAATATTTGTAAAAACACCTCCTTTTACTAAAGAAGGAAGGAAATATTATTATAAAAAATAGAACATTCTTATCATTGGGATATATTTAGAAAACGGGATTTGGAAATTCCGACAGAATAACGAACTAAGGGAGAGGTGTCCGAGTGGCTTAAGGAGCACGCCTGGAAAGCGTGTGTGCGCCAAAAGCGTACCGAGGGTTCGAATCCCTCTCTCTCCGCACGGAAATAAAAAATAAAATGGAGTATAGAAGGAATCATTGTTGTAAGATGATTTTGACTAAAAACCATTTTACTTTTCATTTATACAAAGAACTTGTTTAGGAATTATTCTTAAACGAGTTCAAGATTAAGATCATTGAGAAGCGAAGATTACGAACAACAATCACATCTTTTTGCTTGAAATGTCTTGAACACATTTTTTTTTAAAAAATTAACTTTAAACATTAGCAAAATTTATTGAACTATGCGAAAAATTTTAGCTCTATTGCTCGTATTCGGTGTTGCCTCATTCAATGGTGCAATCGAAATGTTTGCTCAGGAAGCGGAGGCTTCTGGATTTCAAACATTAAAGCAAAAGTTTATCGAGGGAGACTGGCAGTTTATGAGTCTCGTATTGATTTGTGGAATCTTAGGATTAGCATTCTGTATTGAGCGTATTATTACGTTAAACATCGCTTCTACTAACACTGACAAATTAATGGGTAAAATCAACGACAGCCTAGCTGCTGGCGATTTGGAAGGTGCAAAAGAAATTTGCAAGTCTACACCTGGCCCAACAGCAAGTGTCCTTTATGAAGGATTAAAAAATGCAGGTGGTGGTCCTGAAGCAGTAGAAAAAGCGATCGTTTCTTACGGTGGTGTTCAAATGGGTCTTTTAGAAAAAGGATTAGTTTGGATTTCTTTATTTATTGCCATTGCACCGATGCTTGGTTTCATGGGTACGGTAATCGGTATGATTCAAGCCTTTGACAGAATTCAGGCAGTAGGTGACCTTTCTCCATCAGTCGTTGCAGGTGGTATCAAGGTAGCCTTATTGACAACAGTATTCGGTTTGATTACTGCTATTATTTTACAGATATTTTACAACTACATCGTTAACAAGATTGACGGTATCGTTGGCAAGATGGAGGAATCTTCTATTGCTTTAGTAGATGTAATGGCTGATAACAAAGTATTCAAGTAATTGAATATTCTGTGTTGTTAGGTAAAGACATTTACTATGCCCACTAGTTTTATTGGGTAATAGGTATCTCGTAATTAAAAGACTTTACAAATAAGTACAATTCGTACACCAAAATTAATTGTTGATGCATCTAATAAGATGTAAAGACTACATTAAAGCTGGTGTGAAGTCTAATAATAGATAAGAACTATGTATAATTTTTTATCCAAAAATGGACAGTTAGTAGCCTTCCTGATAGGTCTAGCTATTACTGCCATTTTCTTGTTTTCTGTTTTTTCAGGACTGTCAGGATTTAATGCCTTGGCAGAAGATCAAAGAGGAACAACTAATATTTTTAACTTTGGACTATATGCTGCTGCTGGACTGACAGCATTATGTGCCATTTTTGCATTGCTTTTCGGCGTGTTTCAAACCTTATCAAATCCAAAAGGGGCGATAGCGGCGATAGCAGCAATAATAGGCTTAGCAGTATTGTATTTTGCGGGTCAATCTCTAGCGGGTGCAAACTCTGCTGGTGTTGTTAGAACAATGGGCGAATTCGATGTAACAGATGCTCAGAGTACTTTTATTAATGGTGCTATTGGAGGAGGCTTACTTTTGGTAGGATTGGCTATGGCCGCTTTCGTCTTATCTGAGTTAAGAAACTTCTTTAAATAAACCATTTAAAATACTATAAATATGGCAAGGACTAGCTCTAGAGATAGAATGAAGAACGAAATCAATGCGGGATCTATGGCAGATATTGCCTTCTTGTTATTGATCTTCTTCTTAGTTACTACAACTATTGACGTTGATAAAGGTATTTTCGTAAAGCTACCACCATGGTCTGAAGAAGAGCCAGATATTACAAAATTGAAGAAACGAAATGTTCTTTCCGTTTTGGTAAATGCTCAAAATCAGTTATTGGTAAGAGGAGAACCTGCTGATGTAGTAGATTTAAAGGATAGAACTAAAGAGTTCATTTCTAATCCAAGAAGATTGGAGGATCTAGCTGAGGCACCTAATAAAGCGATCATTTCGCTTAAGAATGACCGTGGTACTAATTACGAGACGTATCTAGGTGTTTATGATCAGTTAAAAGCAGCATACTCTGAACTTTGGGAGGAAGAATCTCAAAGAAGATATGGTAAACCTTATTCAGACGATCTGCCAATAGCAATGCGTAAAGAAATTAGATCAAAGTTTCCTTTAGTTATTTCTGAAGCAGAACCTACTAACTTCGGTGAGGAGTAATTTTGCTTTTTTAGAACACCAGCTATTTCTTTAACTGAAAAAAAGTAACATGGCTAAATTTAAGAAAAAAAGAGGTAAAGCCTCTCCAGAAGTATCTACTGCTTCTTTACCAGATATTATCTTCATGTTGTTATTCTTCTTTATGGTAACAACAGTATTGAGAGATGCAGAAAAGAAAGTAGTAGTGAGTGTTCCTAAGGCTTCAGAATTAACGAAGTTAGAGCAAAAATCATTGGTGCACCACATTTATGTAGGGAAACCAACGGAAAGATACCAGTCATTGTATGGCACTAAGCCGAGAATGCAATTGGGCGATAAGATCGCTAACAGCATGGGAGAAATTCCACTTTTCATTGAAAAGCACAAGGTAAAATTGTCAGAGGCACAGCACAATAGAATCACCTCTTCTTTAAGAGTGGATGGTGAGGTGACAATGGGTATTATCCAGGATGTGAAAACAGCCTTGAGAAAAGCGAACCAACTTCGGGTAAATTATTCTGCTAAACCTGTAGAGGAATAGTATGATACTTTAAAAAATATAAAAAAGGGATGGTGTTGACACTATCCCTTTTTTATTTGCTCTACCCGTTATTGTTTAGAACAGAGTAGAGACTTATCTCATTTAACCTGCCTGCCGAGGCACGCAGGAAGGAATAGACAAAATTTGGTTTGTTGAATGAAATACGTCTCTTTTCTCTGCTCTCTGTTCTCTGCTCTGAAAACTAGTATTATTAATAAAAATTTATTATCTTTGCAGCCGTTTTAGTACAAAAAGAAATAATAGTCATGAAAAAAGATATTCATCCAGAAGATTATCGTGTAGTAGTATTCCAAGATTTATCAGCGGATTACTCTTTTTTAACAAAATCTTGTGCACCTACTAAGGATACCATTACTTGGGAAGATGGACAAGAATATCCATTGATTAAATTAGAAATATCAAGCAAGTCTCACCCGTTTTATACAGGTAAGATGAAATTTGTGGATACAGCAGGTCGTATTGATAAGTTCAATAAGAAGTTTGCGAAATTTTCAGAAAAGAATCCATCAGCTAGAGAAGAAGGGTAATTTACCTGACACTAGTGGAAAAAAGCCTCAATCAGCTCTTGATTGGGGCTTTTTTTATATAAAATAGGGTAGTATATTGCTTTTTTTGTAGAAATTGCACTAATTGAATATCAAAAGTCTGACAGATCGACACCTAAGGAATGATGAATTAATAAATTGCGTTTTTATGCGCCGTTATTTTTTCTTTCTACAAGGCGAAAAACGTAGGGATAGCCTAGCTATCACGAGGCTTTTCAACGATGTAGAAAGGAAAAAGAACAAGTAGAAAAATGTAAATTTATTATTTCA
>CAKZUM010000764.1 GCA_937921525.1 uncultured Saprospiraceae bacterium | reverse complement strand
GAAGGCAGAACGGCAGACGACCTATTAGCACAAGTGATGTTGGATTGGGGCTTGCCCTTATCGCTACCTATTGAGCAAGCAACGATAGCAGGCAAGCAAGTCTTTAAGGTAGCAGGCAATTCTTTGTATGCTTGTTTTGATACAGGTATAGAGGAAGCGTTTGCCAAAGCCATAGCGAAAGAAGCCCCCCTACGTATTGTATTCAAGGATATAGGTTTTAAAGATGATACGGCAAAGGAAAACGTGAAGCAGTTGTTGAAGCAATTGAGTCCGGAGACGGAGATGAAAGTGTTGTAAGAAAACGATTAGTAACTTATTTATTTCAAATACCCAATTGGTGAGACACTGTCTCACCAATTGGGTTGGTCTAATTTTTAATTACGTATCGTATACCTTTGTCTATTGATACCCCACAAGTTTATAGATGGGCAAAAAAGGAGCGTAGCTTCGTCCTTGTCTGTAGAAAAACATAGTTGACAGAGCATAAAGGAGCGTAGCTTCGACCCTGTAAAATTCCACAGGGTCGAAGCTACGCTCCTTATGGACACTCAACAACCTTATTTTTTCACCGTTCCTTAGACCGTATCTCAGAAACTATCTTGATCTAAAAACAATAAAAAACCCTCCATCAAGTAAACTCAATGGAGGGTTTTTAATACAAACGTTTAGCTTTCTATTTAAGAAGCGTCACCGTCTTTAATCTGATCCTTTAGCTGAGAGAAAACTCCTAAGTCGCCTAAAGTCTCTTTTTGAACGTTAGTTTGTACCTTCTTAACAGCTACTTCTGTTTCTTTTCTTTCTTGCACTTTTTCTTTCTTCACAGAGTCATCTGCTTCTTTTCTAATATCATCTAAGTAACGAAGGTGAGATACTAAGATACGCTTATCATCTCTGTTAAATTCGATTACTTTGAAAGTTAATACTTCTTCAACATTGGCTAAAGAACCATCTTCTTTCTTGATATGCTTGATAGGAGAGAATGCCTCCAAACCGTATGGTAATTGAACAATCGCACCTCTATCATCTCGCTTGATGATCGTCGCTTCGTGGTAAGATCCAACAGGAAATACATTTTCAAAAGTATCCCATGGGTTCTCCTCGATCTGCTTATGACCTAAAGATAACTTACGGTTGTTTTTATCAATATCTAATACAACGATGTCAATCGTTTGTCCCTTCTTCGTAAATTCAGATGGGTGAGAGTATCGCTTTGTCCAAGATAAATCAGAGATATGAACCATACCACCAATACCTTCTTCTAATTCAACAAAGACACCGTAAGGTGTTAAGTTCTTTACTAAACCAGAGTGGCGACTTTCCACTGGGAATTTCGTTTGAATTTCATCCCACGGATCATTAGATAGTTGCTTCACACTAAGTGACATCTTTCTATCTTCTCTATCAATCGTTACGACCTTTGCTTCATACTCTTGGTGTAACTTGAAGTATTCTCTAGCGTTGATAGGCTGATTACTCCATGTTACTTCTGAAACGTGAATCAAACCTTCTACACCTGGCATAATTTCCAAGAATGCACCGTAATCTTCGATATTGACGATCTTACCTTTTACAGTAGACCCTTCAGCGATTTCAGCAGCTAACACCTCCCATGGATGTGGTTGCAATTGCTTCAATCCTAAAGAGATACGCTTCTTGTTCTCATCAAAATCAAGTACTGCTACATTGATTTTTTGATTCAATTGTAAGATTTCACTTGGGTGGCTAATTCTACCCCAAGAAATATCTGTGATATATAAAAGACCATCTACACCACCTAAATCTAAGAATGCACCGAAGTCTGTGATATTCTTCACTAAACCTTCTAATACTTGTCCTTTCTCTAAGCTGGCAATGATTGCCTCTCTTTGCTCTGCTAAATCGCTTTCGATTAATGCTTTGTGAGATACAACGGCATTCTTAATAGTTTCGTTAATCTTAACTACCTTGAATTCCATTGTTTTACCAACGTATGCATCATAATCAACGATTGGCTTAATATCAATCTGAGAACCAGGTAAGAATGTTTCCAAACCACTACAGTCTACAATCAAACCACCTTTCGTCTTACTGATAACGGTACCTTTAATAACCGTACCGTTAACGTGAGAATCCTTAATACTCTCCCATGATCTAAGCAATTTTGCTTTCTTACGAGAAAGAACTAATTGGCCTCTATCATCTTCCTGCTTTTCAACATACACCTCAACGATGTCTCCTACATTCAACTCGCCTAAATCTCTAAATTCTGATAAAGAGATCAAACCATCTGATTTGAAGTTGATGTCTAAAAGTACATCTCTATCATTAATGGTAGAGACAACACCTTTTACAATCTCATTTTCAATAACAGAACTTAAAGTCGCTTCATATTGCTCTCTGTAAGCTTTAGTTTCTTCTTCTGAGTAAGGTAAGCTATGTTTAGCAGTATTTCCCCAATCAAAATCATCATGTGCACTGTTAGCCATAGCAATCTCTTCTGCTGACATTGGATTGTCTTCTGCTGCTACAAATGTCTCTTGTGTGGCAGCTGCTTTAGGCTTTGCAGAAATTCTTTCTCTAGACTTAGTAGATGACTTTGCTTTTTCCTCTTTTACTGCAGGTGTAGTAGTTTCTGTTTTAACTTCCTCTACTTTAACTTCTGCTTTTGGAGCAGGTGCTTCTACTTTTACTTCTTCCACTTTAGCTGCTGGTGTTGGAGTAGGTGCTTCTGCTTTAACTTCCTCTACCTTCGGAGCAGGAGTTTCAGCTTTAGCTTCCACCTTTGGAGCAGGCGTTTCAGCAGCAGGAGTTGTTGCTGCAAAAGCGACAGGTGCTGCTGCGGCAGCTGCTACTTTAGGAGCAGCTTCAGAAACAGTGGTAGTAGCTGTAACATCTCCAGTAATAGGTGTACCAGCTCCCCAAACCTTACCTAATGCTAAAAGCATTTTAGATTTAGCTTCGTAAGAGCAACTACGTGCAATCTCTTGATTGTTACCAGCTCTTAGTATATAAAAGAATTGACCATCTTCATCAAGCGTCTTCCATCTTTTTTCATCTGTCGCATTTTTAATAACGGACTGAATACCGTTATCTCTAGCTTTAGCAGAAGCATATCCTTCACTACGAAGCACTACGTTACCGCCATGAATAAAGCTAAAATAAAAAGACCCATCCTTGTCGAAAGTGTTAAAACCGTCTGCTCCAGCTTGGTAAGCTTCAGGAGCTAGATAATTATCTAATGGCATTTAGATAACAAATTTGTAGTTAGTATCAGATTTTTGGTTAAAATCTATATATAGAATTGATACCAACGAGGTTAAAAAATATTTTAGAGGCGCAAAGGTACGCTTTTGTTGACTAATAAAGAAGAAAATACGTTTATTATATTTGTCTTTATTGAAAATAAAACATACCTTTGCACTTCGATTTCGAGAAATAACTATATTTGGTTATATAATATCTAATTCTTTAGGTAGTTCTATTGTTAAGATGACTAAAGGATTTTAATTAATATTTTCAAGATGAAAAGGACTTACCAACCATCCAGAAGAAAGAGAGCTAATAAGCATGGCTTCAGATCACGCATGAGTAGCAAGAACGGAAGAAAATTGTTAGCTAGAAGAAGAGCTAAAGGCCGTTTGAAATTAACAGTATCTGACGAAATGAAGCTTAAGTAACATTTTGTTGTCCCGATAGTTCCAAAAT
Source organism: uncultured Saprospiraceae bacterium (assembly GCA_937921525.1). Taxonomy (GTDB): domain Bacteria; phylum Bacteroidota; class Bacteroidia; order Chitinophagales; family Saprospiraceae; genus JAFMDF01. The sequence continues at coordinate 2,959 of CAKZUM010000764.1, read as the reverse complement.
ACAAAACAGCAGGTACTTTATTTTTAGTACTTGCTGTTTTTGTTTTAGCTAATTTGAAGATGTCTGACTTCTGACAGCGAAGCGGTCTGACCTCTGACTTCTAAACAAAACCTCTCCTTGTGCCTTCCTTCAAATTTTCAAAAGAAGAAAAACTGAAAAGCCGAAAGGTTATCCAACAACTTTTTGAACGAAGAACTTCTATTCATATCTTTCCACTTCGCTTGATCTGGGGTCCTATTGAACCTAGATTCAATGACTATCCAACCCAATTTGCAGTTACTGTTCCTAAAAAAAGATTTGCCAAAGCCGTTGATCGTAATCGAATCAAACGCGTGATTCGAGAAGGCTACCGTCTGACAAAGCCTATACTTAATGAACAACTCTCCGCTTTTGACCAGCAGTATGGTTTAATGTTTATTTACACAGGCAAGAAAAAACCTTCTTTGGTAGAAATTGAGAAAAGCCTAAAAAGAATCCGAAAGAAATTAGTAAAACAACTTTCGGCAGAAGGGAGTGAAGATAAATAGTTTTTTCCCTACCCAAATTTTTATTTACGATTCATTAGATTACTTTTGCTATAACAAAGCTAGCTTCTGTAGCTTAGATCGCTGGTCTGAGCAAACAGATCAGATATTTTTAAGCTCACAATCATATATACTATATTGTTATTCCTATTCCGAACAAATCAGATTATTTTCAACCTACTATTATTGGTATACATAGGAATACTTAGGGGATCTTACTTTTGGAATCCCATAAGTGTTACGGTAGCCAATGATGGGGCTTTGTCTATGTTTTTAAGAAATGCGATAGGGAATAACACCTTACTGGAAGGAGGAATAACTATTTTTTTATTGTTTATTCAGGCTTTCTTGATAAATGAACTAGCGGCGAGACATCGTTTGTTTAATGAAATCACATTATTACCAGGTGTATTTTATCTGTTATTGACGAGTATATTACAAGACTTCTTTCCTTTATCAGCTATTTTACTAGGTAATTTATTCTTGATTATCGCTTTAGATGCTTTGATGAGTACCTATAAGCGACCTAAGAGTGCAGGGGCGATCTTCAATACAGGCTTTTGGATTGGTTTAGCAAGTTTGTTTTACAGCTCTTTTGGCTTTTTTCTAGTGTTACTTTTTTTAGGACTGAGTATTTTAAGAAATTTTGTTTTCAAGGAAATACTAATGTTGTTATGTGGATTTTTTGTTCCCTTTTTATTTATCAGTACGTGGTTCTTTTGGCAAGACGGATTAGGTGGTTATTGGCAAACTTATTTTGCAGAGCAGTTTAGTTTTTTGAATTTCAGATATGATAATAATAGCGCATTCTTGATAAAATTGGGACTTTTAATTGTCGTTTTTTTGATGGGCTTATTCAATGGATATTCTTTTAATAAATCTATTCAGACTAGAAATTTTATCAATATTGTATACCTCACCTTATTCGTAAGTGGTTTGACTTTCCTATTTCAACCGAGTGTAACCATTGCTCATTTCCTAATTATCATGGTGCCACTTTCTCTTCTAGTTACCGCTAGGTTTCTTTCTTTAAATACTAGTATGGCAGAATTTATTCATACGGTTTTGTTTTTGACGGTCTTGTTTTTTCAGTATCGGGGGTTTGATGTGTTTTTATAACTGCATCTTGTTATTAGGATTTTTCTTTCCGTAAGAATAATAATCCGAGACTGGTAATAAAAGCCATTACATAAAAAGTCTTTCCAAAATTATCCGCATTATTATCATACAAAGCTGCACCCAATAATGCACCCGACCCAATAGCTACCTCTAAACCTATATATATAGTAGCCATAGCTTGTCCTCGTTTATTATCTTGACTGCGATCTATCGTCCATGCAAAAAGGGCTGGAATCCCTATGCCCAAAGAGAAGCCTAAAAATCCTGTAGCTGACAATAACCAGATAGGAGAATTAGAAAGACCTACCATAATATGAGAAATACATAGACAAATAATAGCTACTTTGATGACAATGATTCGACCATATTTATCAGAGATCGTACCTGCTACTAAGCGAGATAGAATAGAGCAAATAGTGAAACTGGTAAAGAATAAGCCCTTATTAGAGATCCCTAGAAATTCACATTGATCGGGTGTAATGGTCACAAGCGCGCCAAAACCTATATAAGATAAACCACAAATAATCGCTGGTAAAATAGCATCTTTATCTATTACTTCACTTCTTTTTAATTTTAATAAACTTGGATGAAAAGACTCTTTAGTGACTAGCGTTTCTTTCATTCTAGTCAGTATTAATAAGGATATTAAAGCACTAGCAGAAGAGGCGTAAAACATAACATCCAAAGAGTAAGTGTTAGCTAAATAACTACCAATAGGTGGAGAGATAGAAGAACCCAAATTCATACTTACTCCCACAATGCCCATTGCTTCCCCTCTTCTATGCACGGGTACAATGTCTGCTACATAGGCAGTAATAGCAGTAGGCGTGAAGCCTGTAGAAAAGCCATGACACAACCGCAACAGGAAAAAACCACTAAGTGTTGATAAGATAGGATAGACTAAACTACAAACAATACATACGATAGCACCTACAATAATAACAGGTACTCTTCCAATCGTATCTGCTAGTTTTCCACTAAATGGACGAGAGATGCCAGCCGTCAATGTAAACAAAGCTATAATTAAACCTTTATAATCAGCTCCCCCAAGTTCACTTAGAAAGGCAGGTAATTCTGGAATAATCATATTAAAACTCCCCCCAAAAAAGGCAAAACTGATACACAGCAGTAAAAACGAAGAGGTGTAAAGTGCTTGATCTGTGTTTTTCATTCGCTAAGTAACGATAAAACAATAACTTGAACATCTAGGACGGAATCTTTTGCCCTCATTTTCTCTTAAAAAATACTTCCGTAGCTAGGCTATGCAAGGATTTTTTAAGAAAAACTGAGAACAAAATCTTCTCGTCCAGATGACC
>CAKZUM010000763.1 GCA_937921525.1 uncultured Saprospiraceae bacterium | reverse complement strand
AAAGAATCTTAGATTAGCGAAGTATGAAGATGGGGCAAATCCTTTAGAAGATGACAGCTTAGATGGCTTTGAGGTCTATAAAATACCTGTAACCAAACTAACGAGGGAATGCCTAAAAGATACGAGTCTTAGTACCAAAGAACAGGACAGAGGAAAGAATATGTTCGTGCTAGGCTTCTTGTATTGGAGGTATAATAGAGACTTAAAATCTACCGTCAAATATTTAGAGTCGAAGTTTAGTAAAAAGCCAGAAATATTAGCAGCCAACATCAAGGTATTAAAAGCCGGGTATCACTATGGAGATACAACGATGACTTTTACTACGACCTACAAGATAAAGGCCGCTCCAATGGAAAAAGGAGTGTACCGTAGTGTAATGGGCAACCAAGCACTAGTGATGGGATTAGTAACGGCTTCTAAAAAATCGGGTCTACCATTATTCTATGGCTCCTACCCTATTACGCCTGCATCTGATATTTTACACGGACTCGCAGGCTATAAAAATTTTGGGGTAAAAACATTCCAAGCAGAAGATGAGATCGCTGCAGTATGTGCTTCTGTTGGTGCTTCATACGGAGGTAATCTAGCTATTACAGGTACGTCTGGTCCAGGTGTTGCTTTAAAAGGAGAAGCAATTGGATTAGCCATGATTTTAGAATTGCCTTTAGTCATTGTCAATGTACAACGAGGAGGCCCTTCTACAGGCTTACCTACAAAGACCGAGCAATCGGATTTGTTACAAGCTATGTACGGTAGAAACGGAGAAAGCCCATTGCCGATTATTGCGCCCTGTTCGCCATCTGACTGTTTTGATGTCGCTATAGAGGCATGTCGGATGACCATGCAGCATATGACCCCTGTAATGCTATTAAGTGATGGCTATATTGCCAATGGGGCAGAGCCTTGGAAATTTCCAAAAGCAGCAGATATACCGGAGATAGAAGTCAATTTCGTAGCTCCTAAAGATAAAGACGATACCGATGCCTTCTTACCTTACCTCAGAGATGAGCGATATGTAAGAGGTTGGGCAGTCCCCGGTACAGAAGGTTTAGCACACCGAATCGGTGGTTTAGAAAAAGAAGCCAACACGGGTAATGTATCTTACGATCCTGCTAACCACGAATACATGACGAAAATACGTCAAGCAAAAGTGGATAAGATCGCAGAATCAATTCCAGAACAAAAGATCAGTATTGGTCCTGATAAAGGCGATGTTTTGGTATTGGGATGGGGATCTACCTACGGCGTGATACAAGCCATTACGCACGAACTACTGGCAGAAGGCCATAGTGTAGCCCATGCGCATATCCGTTACCTCAATCCATTCCCTCGTAATTTAGAAACAATTTTAAAGTCTTATAAAAAAGTCATTATTCCAGAAATCAATAATGGACAATTGTCTAAATTGATTAGAGATAAATATTTATTAGAAATCATTCCTTATAATAAAATCCAAGGCGTGCCTATTTCTAATGCGGAGTTGAAGCATTTTGTGAAAGAGGTGCTAGAGCAAATGGTGGTGACAGCTTAATAATAATTTCCAATACCTCCTTAAAAAGCGGATAGACTAAGTGTAAGTCTATCCGCTTTTTTTGTCTAAAATGTCTTTTATTTGATCGAAATCACAACTACTAGTAGGGGAATGTGTTTATTTTTGCATCTCCTTGATAACACGTAACAATTTCAAGTTCTATACAAACAACTACGGAGTAGTTGAACATGAATAACCTTGGATGAAATCCAAGGAGAATCACCTAAAAGAAAGTATGCGAAATACAATATTACTAAGAAAAATAATCCCCTTCCTAACGCTGCTACTACTAGCCAGCACTACCCTATCCGCCCAAACAGAAAAACTAACCATCAGTGGCTATATCAATGACTCCTATGACGGCGAAAGCTTGATCGGTGCAACGGTATTTGTCCAAGACGAACAAGTCGGAACGACCAGTAATGAGTATGGTTTTTACTCCATCACATTACCACCAGGGGAATACGTAGTAGAGTACCGCTATTTAGGCTATGAGACCATTATCAAAAATATTAGTCTAGCTGCCAATCAACGTATTGATTTAGAATTGGGAGAGCAAGGAACTGAATTAGTCGAGGTAGTCGTCACCGCCGAACCAGAAGACATTAATGTCTCCGGCGTTCAGATGAGTACCCAAAAATTAGATATTGGAACTATTTCTAAATTACCTTCCTTCCTTGGAGAAGTCGATGTCATCAAAAGTATTCAAACATTACCAGGTGTATCTACCGTAGGCGAAGGCGCATCAGGTTTTAATGTACGTGGAGGTAGCGTAGGACAGAGTTTGGTACTATTAGATGAGGCCCCTGTTTATAATTCTTCGCATTTACTAGGCTTCTTTTCTGTCTTTAATCCTGATGCCGTAAAAGATGTGAAATTAATAAAAGGGGGAATTCCTTCTCGATACGGTGGGCGGATTGCCTCTATCTTGGATATTAGAATGAAAGAAGGAAATAGTAAAAGATTAGCTACCCAAGGCGGGATCGGTACCATCTTTAGTCGACTAGCAGTAGAAGGACCATTGGTAAAAGATAAAGCCTCTTTTATCGTTGCAGGACGTCGCTCTTATGCCGATATATTGGCTAGGCCTTTTACAGATGTGTTAGATGATGGAGCCGCATTAAATTTTTGGGATTTAACTATAAAGACCAATTATAATATCAATCAGAAAAACAGATTATTCCTATCTGGATATTTAGGAAGGGATAATTTCAAATTTGATGAACGACAAGGATTTAGTTGGGGAAATCAAACGGTAACGGCTAGATGGAATCATTTATTTACAGATCGTTTGTTTTCTAATTTTACTTTCTTTTATAGTAACTACGATTATGAATTGGCTTTTGGAGAAGATGATTTTGACAAATTTACTTGGGATTCAAACATCCGCAACCTAGCCTTCAAACCAGAGTTAAGTTATTTTATAAATCCAGAAAATAAGTTGACTTTTGGTGGAGAACTATTGCGACATGATTTTGAGCCTGCCAATGCAATAGGTGTAAGTAATGGAGAATCTACTAATATTAGTACTCCTGAAAAACAAGCGATAGAAGCTTCTATCTATGTTGGAAATGATCAGAAAATTGGCTCAAAAATAGATTTACAATATGGTATTCGCTATTCTAATTTCAGCTTATTAGGAAAAGGAAATGAGTATGAATTTGCAGACGTTCCTGCTGGTATTCGTCGACCTATTACAAATATCACCTCTTTTGAAAAAGGAGAAGTGATCGAAAACTATGGGAATATAGAACCTCGCCTATCGTTGAAATATCAAGTAGATGAAGCTAGTTCCATTAAGGCCAGCTATAATAGAATGACCCAATACATCCATTTAATTTCTAATACAACTGCTTCTAATCCATTAGATATTTGGACGCCAAGTACCAATAATATTAAACCAGAATTAGGCGATCAAATAGCCTTAGGTTACTTTAGAAATTTTGGAGAGGATAATGATATTGAAACCTCTGTAGAAGTTTATTATAGAAAAACACAAAATCAAATTGACTACATAGATGGCGCAGATATTTTAATCAATGAATTTTTAGAAGGCGACTTATTACCCGGCCAGGGTCGTGCCTATGGGATGGAATTGTACTTGAAAAAGAATACAGGAATTGTCAATGGATATATCAGTTATACCTTAGCAAGAACAGAGTTACAAGTTAACGGTATCAATAATGATGATTGGTATCCGACTAGATATGACCAATCTCACAATTTAAAAGTATCTCTATTCTACGAACCCAATAATCGTTGGGATTTTGCTGCTAACTTTAGCTTCATCACAGGTACCCCTACTACTTTTCCAACTACTCGTTTTACTATACAAGATTATGTCATTCCCTATATCGCAGGGAATGGTCGAAATAATGTTAGAATCCCTAATTTTCATCGCTTAGATTTTGCCGCTACGCTTCATGGCAAAAAAGAACGTAGGAACGGTAAGATTAGAAAGAATGAAGACTACTGGGTCTTTTCTGTTTACAATGTTTATAATCGAAGAAATCCTTTTTCCATTTATTTTGCTCAAGCAGATGAAATACCTGCTGATGCAGTGGCACTTCCGACACAGGCTACTCGGGTGGCTATTATTGGGAGTGTAGTGCCGTCTGTTTCTTATAATTTTAAATTCTAGTACCACAGAATTTATTCTGTATTCCCGTACCACAGAATTTATCCTGTAAACTTCACGGAATAAATTCCGTGTACCGAACTTACGGAATAAATTCCGTGGTACAGTAAAATATGATTATGAAAAATTCAAACTATATATTTCTTTTCTTATCTATAGCAACTCTCTTTTTTACGACTAGCTGTGAAGACGATATTTCAAATGAAGTACGCTTATCAGAAAGCCCAGACCTAGTCGTCATTGACGCATGGATCAATAATAAACCAGAGCCACAAACGATCAATATACTGGCTTCCCAAACGTATTTTGATAACTCAGGGCTGGTTGGTTTAAGTGGTGCAGAGGTAGTCGTTGCATCTACATCTGGTAAACAATATGTATTCGAAGAAGGTGCCAATGGGGCGTATACGTGGACACCTACTAATGGAGAATCTTTTGGAGCAATCGGAGAGGAATATGGTTTAGCAGTCACTTATAACGGTATCACCTATGCTTCTGGAAGTTCCATGAATCGAGTACCCCCCATAGACAGTATCACTTTCAGATTAGAAGAAGAAAGCGCCTTTTTAGAAGAAAGTTATTTCGCTGAATTTTGGTCAAGAGATCCAGAAGGCACAGGAGACAGCTATTGGATAAAGACTTGGAAAAATGGCAATTACTTAGGGAATCCAGATCAAATCAATATTGCTTTCGATGCTGGTTTCTCCCAAGGTGGAGCGGTAGATGGCTTAATCTTCATTCCGCCAATTAGAGATTCGATCAATCCATTTGAGGATGAAGACGGCGTATTTATTTCTCCTTATGCGCCCGGAGATTCTGTGTATGTGGAATTACACGCCATCCCCAATGAGGCTGCTTTCTTTTTAAATGAAGTCAGATTACAGACAGATCGGCCAGGTGGTTTTGGAGAACTATTCGCTTCGCCGCTAAGTAATGTGCCAACTAATATCTTTGCTTCTGATGGGGAGACGGAGGTATTGGGGTTCTTTACAGTGTCGGCGGTGTCGGCGCTTGGGAAGCGGTTTGAGGAGTAAAAAATTAGGTTTTCTTGTAGGTTTTAGTTAATTTTAAATAATATCTAAACACCTAATGAGAAAACTGAACTTAGACAAACTTAAATCTGGTCAACTGGGTCTTACGCCAGAAGTTGGTAGTTTTATGGTACAAGCAGCAATAGTCTGCCTAATAAACAATGGACATCAATCAGGAGTAATCTTAAAAATAGAAGGAGATTATTCAGAAGACATCAAATTGATTTGGTCTGATAAAGTAAATCAACAAGTACTCCGTACATGGCAAGATTCTAATGAAACAGTAGAATATGGAGCAACTGCCTTAAGTGCTTTATTATTATACCTATTGGAAGGCTTGGAAATTTATGAAAGAATACCCCCTGATGGAGAAGCAGATTATTATTTGCAATCTACGTCAACAAAAAAAATTACTGGTTTACTAGAAGTATCTGGAATATTGAAAGAGACAAAATTCAATAACCCCAAAATTAGAGTACGGGTAAAGCAGCGTAGAATAGAGAAAGTGAGTAAAGTAACAAGTCTTCCAATTTATATAGTAGTTACGGAGTTTGGTGTGCCTAAATCAAAAATTATGAATAGTATAGCTAGAAAATATCATCAAGTAGCTATGGATTTATATGATTTTGGAAAAATATATAAAGCCAAAGGCAATCCTAAATACTATCAAGGCAATTTACAATTAGCCTATTTGCTGGATAAGCAGGCTGCCATTAGCGTACAATCTGAAGCAGTTGATGTCTTATGGCAAGCAGTATATCCTAGAAGTGCATCGTGGTTAGCCTATGAATGCGGTAAGTATATAGAGGCTAAAGAATTAGCAGAATTAGGTTTAAAACATAAAAAAAACATTTCTGATTATGAAATAATGCAGTTGCAGAACTTACTAGAAAAAGCCAAAAAAGAAATAGAAAAAGGTAATTCTCAAAAAGAAAAAGAGTTAGTTCCTAACTCTATCTTAGCCATTGCATCAGCAGCAAATATAGATCAATACTTACAAATTCGTCAGATAAAGACAGATCAAAATTCATTAGTAAAAATAGCATCTGAAGATAGTCTTCAACTTACTAAATCCTTTTTGGGTGATATGGTAGAAATTGAAATTAAAGCAAATGAAAATGGAGAGCTTACATTAAAAGATATTCGTAGAGCTGCTTAAGAAGTTTTACTTATCTTCAGCAATAAATCTAAACAAACATAAAAGACACAGCAATGGTTACACATGACCTAGGCACAAAATTGCCTTGCTACAAGCGCATCCCTACCCTACAAACCATTATTTATCTAGAAACAACTAGTCCATCTTTATTATTAATGGAACGTACTGGTGTTAACCAATGGACAGAGACTACCTTCAACAAGCTATCAGATACATTTACAA
>CAKZUM010000762.1 GCA_937921525.1 uncultured Saprospiraceae bacterium | reverse complement strand
TCCGCATTTATGGCTGCCAAATATAAAACTATACTGCGTTGGAAAGCCTCGTCGATGCTGGGCATCGCCTACGTTTTCCGCCTTGTCTAGCTTTATATTTGACTACCCAAAATGGGGAACTTATTTTTCACTCGTTACTTACTTATTTTAAAGGGGGGGCTTTAATTTCCTCTCCTTTTATAAAAGTCTCAAAAGACAGTACTTTAGTTTCTGAGTAGTTTTTTATAGGCCAAGGCAAATAAACTAAGGTGACTATAGCTCCATAAATAAGACATATCTTAAATAATTCCATGGTTTCATTTTTATACTTGAATAGCATATACACCAACCCTAGCAAGCCTATTCCTAATAAAACCCATCGGAACCAATGTGTCCCTAGATGATAGGCCCGAAGTCCAGAACCCACATCTAATCCAGCAAGTAAAATAAAAGCAAAAACCAATATGATACTCGTTAGAAAACCAATAGAATCTGTTTTAAACAGAAACAGGATAGATACAATGCTAAAGATGAGAATTAAGGTCGTTAACTTTATTCCTAAACTTCCTCCTGTTATCAATCCCATCACAATAATTAACTGCATCTCTTTCGTGACTAGCTTATTTAGAAAGCTATCCTCAGGATATAAACTAATGGTTGTTGTAATCGCTTTTTTCTTTGTCTTCTTTGTAGTATTTTTTTTCCGTTTCGGACGACTACTAGCAATATTATATTTAGGAAATTCTAAATAATTTATTAAAATTAAAAAGATTACTAAATGGGTGAATAGCAATCCCAAATCATCTTTAATATCACTACTTAGTAAAAAATTAACCATTGGAAGGGATATAAAAAGTAATACCACCAACAATGATAAATCTCTATTTAGCCACTTACTACAAATCGTATAAATACTGATTGCAGACAAGATACCTCCAGACGAAGACAAACTAATTACGACCTCTGTTTTATTGAATAGTATATGTCCAAGAGAAATGAATAAAGACCAGTTATAGGGAGAATGCCCCATGACAAATTCACCACGTTCAGCTAGTAATTTTGGAAGATTTAAGTATAATCGTAAAGCATCAAATCCAAAAGGGATAGGTCTTACATTTTGTAAACAGCTACGGCTTATTATAAGTAAAATTAAATAAAAGCAAATAAAACCTACCCAGCCTATTTTTTGCGATTTAAAAATATTATTAGAAAAAGTAATTTTAACAAATTGCAGCGAATGTTTCCAAAAAAGTAAAGGTATCAGTAGAAAAAAGATCGCAATAGGAATAAAGGTAAGCATTGAAAATGCTGCTGCAAAAAATAATAGTATGCCCAAAATACTAATTCCCAAAGCTATAGAGATAAGACATTCTTCTAGTTGCTTGTGTCTAAAACTAAACACTTTAAGCAGCAAGAAATTTCCTATACAATAACATACTAAATAAATCAAATAAGTAGAAAGACAAATGGTGGATAAAGTAATCAAATAAGTAAGTATATCTGAAAAGGGAATTCCTGAGACAGTAGGAAGTCTAGTTGTTTGGATTTTTATTATTATTCCACTTATTAATAAAAATAATAAACTTATTCCCAAGCCATTGAATAGAGGAATTTTTTCATTTATTTTATTCTTATTAACTACAAAATAACCGACTACTCCTCCTACCAAGATATTAGTAATTACTAAATCTAAATATTTAAAATTGACAATTGATAGGTAATACGTTGGATGATAATAAAAATAATCTGTTAGTATTAGTAATATCCACAGTAAACTAAATGCAATGGTTATGTAATGAATAATTTTCTTAGTCACCATTATTGTTTTGTCGTTGATTCTTTCCAATAACTTTAATGGTTCTGTTGAAACAAGAGTCCTTTTAGAACTCTTACTCCGTGAAGCCTTTAATTAAAGAATTAAAATAAGAGTGCATCAACATTGTTCGAATTAAATTTAGACAAGGACAAATATCTTTTGTATTGTTGAGTGGTCAATATTTTTTTAAGATGCATACTGCCTGCTTTCATAACACTTTGCAATTTCTGTTGTCTGGAATCGGATGCGTCTTGCTCGGTTTCAATTTGTAATTTTAGTATTTTTCGCTGCATCCGACTTTCTAAAAGAAAATCGTAAATCGCTAGCTTCTGTTCCTCAGACAAATTAAGTTCTACTGAAAAATCCTCAGATAAATACGCTACTTTTTTTCTATACTTATCCAATAAATATAATCGAAATTGATCGACTGTAAAATTCTTAAAATAGAACTGTTCCATTTCCTGATAAAATCCGAAAAATCTTTTTTCAATAGAATCTATCGCTTCTTTATTCGGATATATCATAAGGGCTTCTAATCTAATTAAATCCTCCCTTAGTAATTTTTGAAAATCATTTTGACGTATTCTGGAATTATCCAAAAGAGAATTTTGGGCAACCGATAATTGTATGATCTCTTCTATGTAACCACTAGAATATAATTTTATCTCTAGTAGCTTTTTCAATAAGCTAGGTTCATTGGGAAATATAATGGTATCTAGTCCATTTTTAGCATCGGAATATTTTCCACCTTCAATTGCTAACTCCACGGTACTTATTTGAACGGATAAGTTATCTTTTTTTATAGCTCTCGCCAAGCTAATGTATTTCTCAGCATTAATTAAATCTGTATCATTTCTCAGCAAAAAATTAGCATAACCAATTAGTATATTTTCATTATTGTTATTTTCTTTAATCGCTTGCTGGAAGTATTTTTTTGCCGCTTGACTATCTTCTTTATGAATTGCTAATTGTGCCAATTCAAAAGAAAGAGATTCATTTCTCCCATAGTCTGTCTTGAATATTGGATTATAAATTTCTATTAGTTTATTATATGCTTTTTGGGGATATTCAACTTTTTCTTTTTTACTAATCGAAGCATATTTTTTATTAGTAACCAAAGTATAAGTAAACCAAACACAACTCCCAAAACCTAATAATAAAAATAGTAATTGATGCCACAAAGATAGTTGTATTATCTTCCTCCTGTCAAAGGTCAATATACCTATAGCGCAAAACGCAATTAACTGTGCCTTACAAAAGAATAATGGTTTTGAAATAGCCCCGTTATAAAATAATAAAGCAACAATGTATACCATAAAGGATCCTAGTGCAGCTTTTTTAATAGGTACTAATTGTCGACCAATTTTCAAATTTATATATAGCAGGTATACAAGTATACTAATAAAAATTCCAAAACCAACTATTCCTAATTCTGCCAAGATTAAACTATAAATCACATGGTTGATAGGAAAAATATGACTACCATATTCTGTACTTGTTAAATAGTGTTTGTGTGCATCTATTAGCCAATTACCTAGCCCCGAACCCAATATAGGCTTTTCTGTGAATATTCTACCCGCATCAACTACTGTTAGGTAACGACCCCCATCTCGCAAAGAAGTTAATTCCTTTATAATTGGCGCATGTTGAATTAAGTTACTATCATAAAAATAAATCATTAGAAAAAACATAAATGCCCCTCCTAGTGCAGCTGTAAATAACCTTACATAATTCGCTAATTGCAAATTCCATAGATAATAGCCTAATAGAATAGCAAAGGCAATGAACACCCCTATACTAGAAGCTTGATAAAGTAGTAGGGTCACTACCGCAATACTACTATATTTTATGATATTATTTATAGAAGTGGAAAACTCATAGAATAAAATAAATGGAAGTAAGAGTACCGCATAAAGTGCCGTAACATTACAATTATATCCAAAAATTAAATTCCAAAAATCTGGTCCATTCGTGTGAATTTTATATTGACCTATTGGCAGTTTAGCTATTATAGCCATATCATTAAGCATCCCCGTACTAGTATCTATAACTATTCTATTCTGTAGCATCTTTCCAAGAAAAAAAAAGAAATAGTAAAACAGAAATAGTACAAATAGAGATTGGAAAAAGGAAAATAAGATTTTACTTGACTCAAGTTTTTCAAATAAGGAGCGGATCAAAATCATCCACATCATCATCGTTAACCAGCCAAAGGCATAAAACCATACTAAGCTACTATTCGTTGCCCATAACAACGAACAAAATCCCCAAGAGCAAAAGAGTAACCAGGCAAGATCTAAATGAGCTATTCTTATCGGAAATCTGTCTGCATCAAATAGATTAGCTAATATATAGATTAAAGGGCCTATAGAAAAAATTAAAAATTGATAATCATCAATTCTAATTGGCAGAACAATTAACTGTATTCCCAATAACAGCAAAATAAATTTGCTAATAAAAGTATCTTTTTGTGAGCTAAGAAATTTGCTACTATCCACAAGGTTTATACTTTAATTAGGTTTTCTTCCTCTTGTGCTTTTTGTAAACAAGTAGTAATGATCTCTGTTAAGCCTGCAACCTCGGGTTCTTTAAATAAAGTAAGATGATGCCCCTCTGTGACATGTACTTCTAAACCTTTCTTAGCTAGTTGATTCCATTGGGTGATATGATTATTCTTGTCTGCTCTATTCGCAAATTCTGTACTTCTAATAAAAGTAATCTTACCATCAAAAGGCTTCCAAGTATATTGATGGTATAGTTCGTTTAAATTATTAATGGTTAACTGAAGATGTTGCTCTTGCTCACTCTTAAAGGAATGGGTTATTTTTTGTTTAGATCGAATGAATCTATTCCGAAATTTCTTATGAATGCCACTCCAATTTCCGTCTTTGATCATGCTCGCAAATCGACTCATTGTTTTCTTCTCCCCTCGAAGGGAAGCCCCTAATAAATATTGCGGCCCAGAATCTACAATGATTAATATAGCAACGGTATCTCCATTAGCTTGTAATTGATTGGCTATTTCTAAACCAACGGCATTACTAAAGCAAGTACCTAATATATGATAAGGACCAGTTGCTTGTACCTTTTTCATTTCTTGAATATAGAAACGAGCCATTTCTTCAATGCTAGAATGTAGTATATTTTGACCATCCAAACCAGAAGGTTGTAGGGCAAAAAGAGGTTGGTCAGAACTAAGTCTTTTAGCCAATGGTTGATAAAAAAAGACATGTCCTCCACCAGAGTGAATACAAAATAATGGAGGCTTTGAACCATTTTTATTTGATCCATTTTTATTTAGAGAAACAATGGAAGACCATTCCGCAGTATGTAAATCTGCATTGGCCTTTTTTGATGCTAAATAGTTAGCCAGTGAACCAATTGTTTGATGCTCAAATAATTGATCCGGAGCTAAGGCAATTCCAGCTTTCGATGCTTTGGCGATTACTTGAATACTTTGAATAGAATCTCCTCCTATTTCAAAGAAATTGTCGTGAATACCTATTGGAGATATTTTTAAAATAGCCTCCCATATAGTGGTCAACTGTTGTTCTATTTCCGTCGAGGGAGCAACAAATGTTTTTTCATTTAAAACAGCTTCTGCTTGGGGTACAGGCAATTTTTCAAGTGCTACTTTTCCATTCGGTAGTCTTGGAAATTCCTCTAATTGCATAAAAACTGCGGGAATCATATAATCTGGAAACACCTCTTTTAAGCTGTTCCGAATGTTTATCGTTTCTTGAGGATTATCCGTCAATAGATAGGCTACCAAATAAGGAATTTCATTATTTTTTTGCACCCGCACTAATGCCTCTTGTACTCCTTCCATACGAGCTAATACGACACTAATTTCATCAGGCTCGATTCGATGTCCTCGTATCTTTACTTGATGATCTGCTCTGCCTAGAAAATCTATTGTGCCATCTTTTTTATACCTTGCTAAATCTCCTGTTTTGTATACTAGACCTGCTTCACTATTAAGAAAAGGCAGTTGTAAAAAGCGTTCTTTTGTTAATTCAGGTCGGTCTAAATATCCTTTGGCGATTCCCTTACCTCCAATATACAATTCTCCAACTACTCCTATTGGAACGGGTTGCAGATGATTGTCTAAAATATAGTTTGTTACATTAGGAATAGGTCGCCCAATCGGAACGATTCCTTGTGCATCTTCGGGTTTGATGGTATGTGCTGTACACCAGACCGTTCCTTCTGTCGGGCCATACTCATTGACCAATTCCACGCTTGGTATTTTTTCAAAATGAGTATTCAGTACCTTAGCCGAACAAGCCTCTCCTGCAACCATTACCGTTTGTAATGTTTGTATTTTTTCAAGACTACTATATTCTAAAAGTAACTGATAAAGAGAAGGAAGTAAAAGCGTATGCGTGATCTTTTCTTTATAAATAATTTGACCTAACTTATCTATATTTTGTTCAATTCTTTTTGGTGGAATCACTAATTTTCCGCCACTACAAAGCGTCCAAAAAATACCTGCTACGGAACTATCAAAAGCAAAAGAAGAGAGCAATAAAAAAGCCTTAGGCTGTTGCTTAAAAAAATGAAATCGAGCAGTAGTAGAATGAATTAAATTTTGATGCGTAATAGGCACGCCCTTGGGCTTGCCTGTACTACCTGAAGTATATATAATATAAGCTAAATCCTTTTTGGAGGTTATTTTTTGATACTCTTTTTTTCTACTCTCTGCTATAGCAGATTCAATAGTTATTACATTAATAGAATGCTTGGCTAATTTATTTTGTAGATCCTCTTGGCAAAGGACTACTGGCACGTTTGCATCTTGAAGTATAAAATTAATCCGCTCTTCTGGATATTCTGGATCGAGTGGCAGATAGGCAGCTCCTGCTTTCAAAACACCCAATATACCCACTATCATAGACACACTCCGTTGCACGTATAGACCAACTGGACTGCCTACTGGAATCTGGGCATCAACTAAGGTTTGAGCAATTGCTTCTGCTTGCTCATTTAGTTGAGCATAGGTAATACTTGTTCCTTCATATACGACCGCTATTTGATTCGGAACTTTAGAAACTTGCTCTTCTATTAGTTGATGAATGGAGGTATAAGGTCTTATCGAAATAGCGGTATCATTCCAAGTTTCTAATATATGTTGACGTTCTTTTTTATCTAAAATTGCTAGTTCAGAAATAGCTGTTTGTGGGCTTGTTATTCCAGAGGAAAGAAGCGTTTCAAAATGTGCTAATAATCGTTTGATAGAAATTTCCTCAAATAAATCTGTAGCGTATTCAAATGTTAGTTCTAAAGTATTTCCATGATCTGTAGCGAACAGCGTCAAGTCAAATTTAGACACGCCAATATCTACCATTTCTTCCGCCACCTCCAAGTCATCCCCTAAAGTAAAAGTCGCATCAGAATTGTTATAGACAAACATAGCCTGAAATAATGGATTGGCACTGCCTTGTCTTTCTGGTTGTAACTTCCGAACCAATTCGTCAAAAGGAACTTGCTTATGTTCCATCGCTTCCGTTGTAGTTGCTTTGACTTTTTGAATAAATTCTTCAAAGGAGTCCGTCGGCACTATTTCGCTTCTGAGTACTAAAGTCTCATTGAAAAAACCAATCAAATTTTCCAAAGCTACTTGATCTCTATTACTGAAAGGACTTCCTACTAGTATATCTTTTTGCCCAGCATACCGATACAATAAAATTTTAAAAACAGCTAGTAAGACTACGAACTTTGTGGTTCGATTTTTTTTTGCAATTTCTTGGATAGACTCCGATAATTCAGCAGATAGTTTTTTTCTAAAAATAGCTCCATTAAAACTAGGCTTTTTAGGTCGTGGCGTATCTAAAGGGAGGTCTAGTATTGGTAGCGAACCAGATAATTGATCTACCCAGTAATCAAGATGCGCTTGGGTATTTTTCTGTTTCCGTTCCCAATATGCGTAGTCTGTGTACTGGATTGGTAGTGGTTCTGTTTTATTCGTATCAGAGACAAGGGTAGCACGCTGATTATAAAAAGAGGCGATCTCTTTTTGAAGAATTAATAAAGAAGAGCGATCTCCAATAATATGATGGATAGATAAAAGTAACCAGTATTCCTCTACATTTAATTTTATTACTTGCGCCCTGATTAAAAGATCGATAGCTAGGTCAAATGTTTTAGTGGAAAGCTTTTTGATTAGATTGAAAGCTGTCGATTCTCTTTCTGTGAGAGTAGTGCTAGAGAGATCATATTCTTCAATAGAAAATGGCTTATTCTCTCCGATTATCACCTCAACTCCTTCTGGAGATTTCACAAAATTACTTCTAAGAATTTCTTGCTTATTAAGCACTTGCTGAAAGCTCTCCCTCAACCTAGTAATATCTAATGCCCCCTTTATTTTATATAAATGACTGTATTGATAAAAATGATTATTGGGATATAACTGCTGTAGTAGCCATAGCCGTTGCTGCCCACTGGAGGGTAGGTTCTTTGCATCTACTGGTTTAATCGGAATTTCAGAAGTAGTAACTGAGCTTTTGTTCCGATTTCTCCATTGATCCAAAACAGATATTTTGGGCGTAATCTTTTTTTTATCAGCTGACATTTTAACGCACTAAAGATGAGAGTATTTAGGTACGTTTACTAAACTTTCAAAGTTTAGTAAACGTTCTTCTATCTATCCAAAGACGGCATTGTAAGCTTTCCAAAAATAAGCCCCTAATGGCAGGTCTACTTCAAAGCCTCTCTCAATAAACCAATAGATAGAAATAAAAATCAATATAACAGAACCATATTTAATAATACTAGAATAGAAATTTTGTTTGCGTATCAAAAATAGAAAAGGAAAAACCATACAGATAATCAGTACTTGTCCCAATTCTACTCCGACGTTAAAACCAAGTAAAGATAAGACCATATAATCTCCGCTCAAACCTTTTTCTCCCAGCACACTAGCAAAGCCAAATCCATGAAATAAACCAAATCCAAAAGCAATAATCCACTCCTTACTTTTAAATATTTCCGTAATGTTATGTAGTGCGGCTAAAGCAATAGAAAGCGCAATGATCGACTCCACAATTCTAGAAGGTAGATTGATAATATTTAAAGAAGCTAATGCTAAAGTGATAGAATGAGCGATTGTAAAAAAAGTGATAATTTTAATGATGTACCAAAATGCAGCTTTAAAACTATCTACAGGAACCCATTCATTCGCCCCTGTTAAAGTATTCTTTTTTCGACGCACTACAGCAGGTAAAATTAGGGCTATAATGAAAAGAATATGATCTAATCCAATCCATATATGCCACACCCCTAGCTTGACCAATGCAATAAATCCTTTCAGTATAGAAGCATCTTTTAAAGACAAATGTTGCTGCGTGTCATCAGGGCCATATATATTCGACATTAAGGCTTCATTATCTACAATACCTGCCTTCCAATTATATTCTACAATTAATAATCCTCGATGGATGGGGTTCTTATCAAACACCACATTATATCCAATATCTAGTCCATCTGGAACCACTTCTACCCCATCTAAATCAAAATGAAATCTAGCAAAATCATCCGTCTCTTCTAGATTTAAAATAGTCGGTTCTGTAAATCGAACAGAAAAGGTTTTACCGTCTGCTTCAAAAGAGGATCTACTAATCAAATAATTTTGTATAGTTTTTAAATGAGGTCGGATAGACTCCATACTTAGTTTTTTATCTAAGTTGAGTCCCATTGCCGTATTCATATCTTTTGCCGTCATTTCAAAACGACCACCAATGGCTTCTTTATAAATACGCAGGTATAAATAGCTTTGGTCAGGTGCATGGGCATGCAAGCTGGAAGGTAAGAGAAAGCAAACTAGGCACAGGCCTAATAAAAAATGTTGTAAAGTTGATTTCATGGACTTGTTTAAATTTTGTCTATTACTTAAGATAGTTCCACCATTGTCTTGAATGTATTACTAGAGTCCATCAAAGAATCATAAGTTCCTTGATCTTTAATTTTGCCATCCTCTAATATATAAATATGATCGGCATGGCGAACGGTAGAAAGTCGATGTGCAATGATGATAATCGTAATATCTTTTGGTAAGCGTTTTAGCGATTCTATGATCCCTTTTTCGGTGATAGTGTCTAAGGCACTAGTCGCTTCATCAAGTACCAATACTTTCGGTTGTGCATATAACGCTCTTGCTAGACCAAGCCTTTGTCGTTGGCCCCCACTTAGTCGCACTCCTTTTTCCCCTATCTCTGTTTCAAATTGTTCTGGCAATTCTTCCGTAATAAAGTCGTAAATATCGACTATTTTAGTTATCTCTTTTAATCTTTTAAAATCCACCTCTTTTTCTGGACTTCCAAAGACAATATTTCTTAGTACCGTATCATCAAATAAAAATACCTCCTGAGGAACATAAGCAAGGTTATTTCGCCAGCCCTTTATATTCGTCTCATTAAGAGGCACTTGGTCAACATATATCTTTCCACTAGTTGGCGCTAATAGTCCAACAATCAAATCTACTACTGTTGTTTTTCCCGATCCTGTAGAGCCTATGAAAGCAACGGTTTCTCCGGCAGAAATACTCAAATTAAAATTGTCTATGACTTTTCGTTCAGAATTATCGTATTCAAAATTTACATGATCTAGCTCTATCACTTCCTTGAAGTGGAAAGGCGGAAGATGCAAAGAAGGAGTTTCTACATCATCCACATTTTTTACTAAGTCATCATATAATCGATCCAAGACGGGAAGATTGTGTCGTAGTTTTGCAACGGCAGCAAATACTTTTTGAAGTGCTGGAAGTAAACGATACCCTGCAACAGCGTATAAACTTAGTCTAGGGATGGCCGCTTCTATAGATTGAAATTTAATGAACAAATAAATAGTAATGCCTAGAATACTACAGAATGCAAGAATCTCTAAAATATTTCTCGGAGCTGCAAGCATCAAATTGTATTTAGGTTGCACCTCACAAAATTCTTTGGAAGCATGCTCATATCTGGTATAAAAAAAACGCTGTTTATTATACACCATTACAGTCTTGATACCATCTAACAATTCTTGTAAACTTTGAAATCGCAAGAGGTTCATATTAATTCGATGATTTCCTATTTGCTTCAATAAATTCTTCTGTGCTAAATAGATAAGCGTATACGCACCTCCTAAAGTGCAACACATGACTAAGGCAATTTGGGTATCCACTTTTAATAGTAATCCAAAGATGACTAAAGAGACAAATGCCCTAGAAAAAATTTCTATAACAGGAATGATTACTCCTCCTGTGAGTGAATTAACTTCTGATATAATATAAGCTCTAAGTTGGGTAGTATTCGTTTTTATAAAAAAATCATAAGGCTTGTTGATATAGGTCGCTAATAAACGGGTACTCAAATTATGCGCCACTCCCCAGGAATATTTATACTGCAGCCAAGTGGTAAAAATGGAAAAGAGATTAGAAAAGGCAATCAATATCATAATGCCTACCCCGCTATAGATCAGCATTTGTCGATGACTCTCAAAACTAAAAAACGTATAAATGGCTGACAGCCATTTATTCATTTCAATAGCATTAGGAGTAGCTATTAACTGCATGAAAGGTAGAATAGAAGCAATACCGACTACCTCAAGCAATCCAGTTAGTAATAAGGCAAAAGCCAGCCAAATAAATTTACTCTTTTCTTTTCTATTAAAAATATGGAAGATCTTTTTGTAAGAACTCATCTGTAGTTACTATACTTTTCTAGAATTTCACGCACTCATTCGATCTCCAAACTTAATTGAACCTAAGATTTATGGTTTCTTAGTCTGTATTTAGACGGTATGATTACTATTGAAATAAAATTATAAAAAATTTTATGGTGTATTTTCTTTGTTAAAATTTCTACTCAAAATACCAGTTGCTTAAACGAAACCTAAAGAATACTTCTAAAGTCATAAATACTTGAAATGTAAAATTGAAAATTGATTACCTCTATAATGTATTGGCTAACAACTATTTAACAGCGCTCTCAATAAAAGCACCTTTTACCTTAGTACACCACTTATCGTCTATTTGTTTCAATGTAGTGTTTATCCAACTTATAATATACGGTTTGCGATATTGTTTTAGATTTCCACTTCTTATTTTAAAGTAATTTAATTTATAAAAATCCAAATACATCCTTAGAACCGTATATACTACACACATATCATTTTTCACCGCGGAAGGGCTAACCCCAACTGCTAAAATTATAAAAGCCTATGCGATTAATTCCAATACAAAAAAATATTAAAGTACTTTCTACTTTTTTGAAAGTCTCCATTCTTCCATTATTACTTTTTTGTACTATTTATACCAGTACAGCACAAGTAGTAATCTCAGAAATTTTTCCTAACGGTACATTTGAATTGAAAAACAACGGTAATTCGACAACTGATTTATCAAGTTACTGGATTTGTACTTTTCCTAGTTATACCCAATTAAGTAATTTAGGATTAGAATGTGGTTCTTTAAATTTAGCAAGTGGTGAGACAGTCGTTTTGTCTGGATTCAATAATTATAATACAGATGATTCAGAATTGGGTTTATACAATACCAATTCTTTTAGTAGTGCAGATGCTATCGTTTCCTATGTCGATTGGGGTGCAGCGGATAACCAAAGGGCTTCCGTAGCTGTTTCAGCTGGTATCTGGACCCAAGGAGAAGGGGCACCTTCTTTTAACGCTACGTCTTCTTTAGTATATGATGGGGAAGGTATTACTGCTGATGATTGGGAAGTAAATGACAATCCTATGATTTGTCCTGCTGATATGCCTGCTACTTGTATGGCAAGTGGTGGTACATTGACAGGTGGTCCTTTTTCTTTTTGTGTAGATGGTATGGCGGATAATTTACCAGAGGGTGCGATTAGTTTAGCAGGTGCTGAAGGTGAGACTAGCCAGTGGGTAGTAACGGATGACCAAGGGATGATTTTAGGTTTACCACCAAGCTTTACAGCTCCTAATTTTGATGATGCAGGTACTGGTGCTTGTATCATATACAATGTAAGCTATGATGATATAATGGGCTTGGCAGCAGGTGAAAATGTTAATAATTTATCTGGTTGTTTTGGAATTTCTAATGGTATCGTAGTGACTAGAGTAAGCGAAGGTGCGCCTTGTCCACCTGCTGCTTGTATGGCAAGTGGAGGTACTTTGACAGGTGGTCCTTTTTCTTTTTGTGTAGATGGTGTGGCGGATAATTTACCAGACGGTGCGATTAGTTTAGCAGGTGCAGCAGGTGAAACTAGCCAGTGGGTAGTAACGGATGACCAAGGAATGATTTTAGGTTTACCTCCAAGCTTTACAGCTCCTAATTTTGATGACGCAGGTACTGGTGCTTGTATCGTATACAATGTAAGCTATGATGATATAACGGGATTGGCAGCTGGTGAAAATGTCAATAATTTATCAGGTTGTTTTGGAATTTCTAATGGTATCGTAGTGACTAGAGTAAGTGAAGGTGCGCCTTGTCCACCTGCTGCTTGTATGGCAAGCGGTGGTACTTTGACAGGTGGTCCTTTTTCTTTTTGTGTAGATGGCATGGCGGATAATTTATCAGAGGGTGCAATTACTTTGACTGGTGCATCAGCAGCTAATAGCCAATGGGTGGTTACGGATGACCAAGGAATGATATTAGGTTTACCTCCAAGTTTCACAGCTCCTAATTTTGATGATGCAGGCACTGGTGCTTGTATCGTATATAATGTGAGCTTTGATGATATTGTGGGTTTAGCAGCTGGCGAAAATGTAAGCAACTTATCAGGATGTTTTGGAATTTCTAATGGTGTTGTAGTTAATAGAGTAAGTGAAGGTGGTCCTTGTGATCCTGCTACGCCTGTTGGATGTATGGCAAATGGTGGTATATTATCAGGTGGCCCATTCTCTTTTTGCGTAGATGGAAATCCAGACAATATTCCTGCTGGAGCGATTAGCTTGACAGGGGCTAGTGCGGCTAATAGCCAATGGGTAGTCACGGATGAATTGGGTAAGATATTAGGTTTACCACCAAGCTTTACAGCTCCTAATTTTGATGATGCAGGTACTGGTACTTGCCTTGTATATAATGTAAGTTTTGACAATGGATTGACAGGTTTAGCTGCTGGAAATAATATTAGTGAATTAGAAGGTTGTTTTGATTTGTCCAACGGAATTGCCGTAGATAGAACGAATAATGGTGCTGCTTGTATGACAGGCGTAACTGCTGGTGCTGGTCGATTCTTTGTGTCTTCTAATAATCAGCAAGCAGTAGGGGTCTACAGCGTCCAAGATGATGGAAGCGTCATGGCAAATACCTTTAGAAATGTTGCAAGTGATGCAGATGGTATTCACTATGAAGCAAGCCAAGATGTGTTATACCAACTGAATAGAAGCAATGGATCTATCAATGCTTATAGCAATGTCAATACTAGCTTGATGAATGGTACGGTACCTAACTTAACCGCATCTTCTTCTGCGGATTCAAAAAATGGCAGAGAGATCGCTTATACTGGAGGCCGTATTGTCGTTGCACAAGATGCAAATGATGCGAATAATCAAGAGAATAAATTCTTTGTGTATGATGCCAGTCCAACTAGTATAACGCTAAGTAAAACATATGATGTTGATTTCAATTTATGGGGAATACATGCAGCAGGAGAAACCTTATATGCTATTGAGGATAACTCTAATCGGGTAGCTATTTTCAATAACTTCTTTAGTCCTGCTTCTGGTACCATATCTCCTTCACAGATTGTAAGTGTGGCTGGATTAATCAGAACACACGGTATTACTTATGTAGCGGCAAGAGACATGATGATATTGACGGATGTAGGTGCTGCATCAAGTGCAACAGATGGTGCATTTATAGTCATTAGAGGATTTACTGCAGCTAGTGCAGATGGATTTATTAGTATTGATGAGCAAGTACGAATAGGAGGTCCAATTTCTTTATTAGGTAATCCTGTAGATGTTGCTTTTGATTCAGCTAATGATATGATTTATATTGCGGAAAGAGCGAATGGAGGCGGAAGAGTTTTAGGTTTCGCAAACCCAACGGTTTCTAGAGATGCGGCACCAACCTATAACGCCGAATTTGCCGGTGCTTCTGGTATTTATTTCCCAGGAGAGAGTACTACAGCTGGTCCAATGTTAGAAACATCTGCACAGTTATTTGCTTCTTCTAATAACCAACAGATGGTAGGTGTGTACAATATCTTAGAAAACAGAAGTATCGCAGCAATGGGTTTCAGTAATGTAGCAGGCGATGCAGACGGTATTTATTTTGATTCTTCTTCAGACATATTGTACCAAGTAAATAGAATGAATGGTTCTGTTGTTTCTTACGGTTCTGTCAATGCTAACTTGAGCAATGGCGCACGACCACAATACTTGACGAGTTCAACTTCTGACTTTAGTAATGGTAGAGAATTAGCAGAGAGTAATGGGCGTTTAGTCGTTGCACAAGATGCTAATGATGCAAATGGACAGCGAAATCGTTTGGTTGTTTACACGGCAAGCAATGGAAATATTACTTTTGATAGAACAGTTGATGTAGGTATCAATCTATGGGGCATTCACGCAGAAGGAGAAACTTTATATGCTATTGTTGATAATTCTAATGAACTAGCAATATTTGATAACTTCTTTGCACAATCAGGTAACGTGACTCCTAGCAGAACAATCGAAGTAGATGGCTTAGTGCGAACGCATGGTCTTACTTATGTGGCATCAAGAGATATGATGATATTAACGGATATAGGTGCTGCAAGTAGTGCAACAGACGGTGCATTTTTAGTCATTAGAAACTTTACAGCAGCTAGTGCTGATGGTACTATTACGATGGCCGAGCAAGTAAGAATAGGAGGTAGCAATACTTTCTTAGGTAATCCAGTTGATATTGCTTTTGATGAGGGTACAGATATGGTCTTCATTGCAGAAAGAGCAAATGATGGTGGTCGAATACTAGGGTTCGTTGTACCTACTGTATCAGGAAATGTTACTCCTATCTACAATAATGCTTTTGCAGGAGTATCTGCTGTATACCTGTCAAGCGATGGAGGTGGTATGGGCGCATTTGCTGCCACGGAAGCATTTAAGATGCAAGTTGGAAGTGTAGATCGAACGGTAATCACTCCAATTCAACCAGAATTATCAACTGTTGAACAACATGGATTTGTAAAAGTATTCCCTAATCCTGCTTCAGATTTACTTACACTGGAAATATTATCTACTTTTGCCAACCAATCCAAAATTCAGGAGGCTACTATTATTGATAATTATGGTAGAAGAATCAGAAATCTGAATCTTAACTCAGAAGTACAGACGGTTGATATTAGTGATTTAGCGGCAGGAATTTATCACCTTTCTGTACTAACGGACACTCAGAAAAGTACGGTTAAATTCTTAGTGGTTAGAAATAGATAGGAAAATTATTAAATGATAAATATGGTTCTACAGAGAATTATTGAAAAAGCGACATAGTCCCTAATTTAAATTTATAGGGTAAGGCGGGTCGTTTCTCGATCCGCCTTATCTAATTTTATAGATTATTATAAAAGAACACACTACTGGACATTTTTAGAATAGAGAGCAGCACACTACTGGACATTGTTTAGAACAGAGAGCAGAGAAGAGAGAGTAGAGACGTATTTCGTTTAGAAAACAACGAAATTTCGTCATTTTTTTAAACGAAATCTGTCTCTACTCTCTGCTCTCTATTCTCTGCTCTTTAAAATGTCCAGTAGTGTGAGAGAGCAGAGATGAATTTCGTTTAAAAAACTATGAAATTTGGTCATTTTTTAAACGAAACCTGTCTCTATTCTCTGCTCTTTATTCTCTGCTCTTTAAAATATCCAGTAGTGTAATAAGAGAATGTTATGTCAGTATATCTCATTCTTTTTCAGTAAGTTAGGTGCATGTATCATGTAACTAATATTACTATGTTTGCGTTAATTTAAAAAGATTTTAGTAATCAAATAATAATGCTTTTTTGATAACTTCAAGTATCAAAAAAGCATTATCTGTTCATTGTATTTTACAAGACCAAATTACCGAGGAAAGTGAGCATAAAAGGTTAATGAAAATGAAAAAAAATACTCTACTACTAGTTCTAGTTAATGTTATATTACCTACTTGGATTTTTTGTCAAAACATCACTGGTACAATTACCGACTCCTCTAATGAGGTGATAGAAGGTGCTTATGTGTTGTTGAGTTCAGGCGAAAACCACACCCATACTGATAAATTCGGAAAATTCATCATTAAAGATGTTCATGTTGGAGATACCCTCGAGGTGACACATATTGGATATGAAACTCAATTAGTGGTGATTAATCAGTTAAACAAAGAACTTAACATTGAGCTACTAGAATCTTTTTTTGATCTTGGAGAAATCGTTGTCAGAAAAAGTGCCAAAGAGGTGAACATCATTTCTACCATTGATATTGAAACCTCTCCTACTTGGTCTTCCCAAGAAATTTTAAGAAAAGTACCAGGTCTTTTTATTGGCCAACATGCAGGCGGTGGAAAAGCAGAGCAAATCTTTTTGAGAGGATTTGATATCGACCACGGTACAGATATTAATATTACGGTAGATGGTATTCCCGTCAATATGGTATCTCATGCACACGGTCAAGGATATGCCGATATGCACTTTGTCATTCCAGAAACAATTGACTTGATGGATTTTGGCAAAGGCCCTTATTATGCAGATAAAGGGAATTTTACAACCGCTGGATACGTAGCCTTTACTACTAAAGATAAATTGGAAGAGTCACAAGTTAGCTTAGAGGCTGGTCGATTTAATTCCTTTCGTACGGTAGGGTTATTTAAACTATTAGATACAGAAACTCAACATGCCTACATTGCGTCAGAGTATATTGCCACAGATGGTCCGTTTGAATCTTCTCAGAATTTTTTACGGAATAATATCATGGCGAAGTACGCCACTAAACTTAGTAACAGTGGCAACTTATCTATACAACTTTCTCATTTTAATAGTAAGTGGGATGCTTCTGGACAAATTCCTCAAAGATCAGTTGATCGAAACGACATCACAAGATTCGGAGCTATAGATGATACAGAGGGCGGTAATACTAGCCGTTCCAATTTAATCATCAACTTTGACCGCATTCTAAATGATAAGGCATTTATTAAAAATAAGATTTACTACTCGCTCTATGACTTTGAGTTATTTTCCAATTTTACTTTCTTCTTGGAAGACCCCATTAATGGAGACCAAATAAGACAAAAAGAAAAGCGTCAGATTTTTGGTGCGGAAAGTGTTTGGAATTATTCTACTTTTTTAAATTCAACAAGTTCTTTATTCAAAGTGGGGGTAGGTCTTAGAAGTGATCGAATAAAAGATAATCAATTAGCGCGTACTTTAAATAGAAAAACAACGCTCGAACCGATACAATTAGGAGATGTAGATGAAAATAATTTATACACTTTTGCTTCTGCTACTTTTGATGTAAACGATTGGCTATTTGAAGCAGCGGTGCGATATGATTATTTCAAATTTAACTATATAGATGCTTTACAAACTACTTATGAAAATAAGTTTCAAAGTAAAGGAATTGCCACGCCGAAACTTAATATCATTTACAATCAAAGCCCAGCAGTTCAATTTTTCTTCAAATCTGGTGTAGGTTTTCATTCCAATGATGCCCGTGTCGTATTGAGTCAAGACAACCGTGCGATCCTTCCTGCGGCTTATGGCCTAGACTTAGGAACTATCTTTAAGCCTACCAGAAGAATGTTTGTAAATGCTGCTTTATGGTATTTATTCCTAGAGCAAGAATTTGTATATGTTGGAGATGCAGGAATCGTAGAACCCAGTGGTCAAACTAGAAGAATTGGGGGAGATTTAGGAGTGCGATACCAACTAAACGACTGGTTGTTTTTCAATGCAGATGTCAACTATGCTTTTGCTAGAAGTGTAGAAGATCCTGAAGGCGAAAATTTCATTCCACTGGCACCCGTACTCACAGCAACGAGTGGCCTGAATTGGAGAAAGAAAGATTTTTATGGTTCTATTCAAGTCCGACATCTTCAAGACCGAGCTGCCAATGAAGATAATAGTATTGTTGCGATAGGCTATACTATTACAGATCTTAATCTAAGCTATGATATAAAAAATACAACTGTAGGTATCGCTGTTGAAAACTTGTTCAATCAAGAATGGAATGAGACGCAATTTGCAACTAATTCCAGATTACGAGATGAACCTTTGCCAGTTGAAGAAATTCACTTTACACCTGGTACTCCTTTTTTCTTAAAAGGTATATTCAAATACAAATTCTAAAATGAGTTTATCCAATAGACATACATTAGTGCTATCTGCTTCTGATGTCGAAGCAATAGTTACAGAGGTAGGAATGGACGAGATTATGGATCAACTCATTGGCAACATGACAGAAGCCTTTAACAATTTTGATGCTAATAAAACGATCATTCCCACCCGTTCAGGATTCAATTATACGCAACCAGAATTAGGTTTAATAGAATGGATGCCCCTGCATGATGTGGGCGATAAAATGGTGGTAAAGATGGTCGGATACCATCCGAATAATCCAAAGAAATATGATCTACCTACCATTGTTTCAACAATCTCTAATTACGATACCAAAACAGGTCATTTAAAAAGTTTAGTGGATGGGGTATTTCTTACGGCACTCCGCACAGGTAGTGCCTCCGCAATAGCTAGTAAATTGTTGGCGCATCCAAAAAGTGAAACGCTAGGATTGATCGGTTGTGGGGCGCAAGCCATTACGCAACTTCATGCCTTATCAAGAATATTTCCCCTAAAGAAGGTTATTTTTTATGATATAGACGAGGCCACTTGTCAATCCTTTAAGAATCGAGTAGCTATCTTAGAGCTACCTGTTGAGTATGAGTTACAACCAATCGAGCAAATAGTAGCAACAGCAGACATTATCTGTACGGCTACTTCTATAGATATTGGAGAAGGTCCTTTATTTGAAAAATGCCCTTCCAAGGATCATTTACATATCAATGCAATTGGCTCTGATTTTCCTGGAAAAACAGAACTACCAATAGATTTTTTGAAGCAAAGTTATGTTTGTCCTGACTTTCCAGATCAAGCTATTAAAGAGGGAGAATGTCAACAACTTGCCGCAGAAGATATTGGCAAAGATTTATTCTATTGTATGAAAAATGTAGCCCAATTCAAACACCTACAAAAGGAAAGAACGGTATTTGATTCCACAGGCTTGCCATTAGAAGATCTTATAGTAATGGATTTATTTTTGGCATATGCAGAAAAAATGAAATTGGGGCAATTGATTGAAATTG
This sequence comes from uncultured Saprospiraceae bacterium, assembly GCA_937921525.1. Classification (GTDB taxonomy): domain Bacteria; phylum Bacteroidota; class Bacteroidia; order Chitinophagales; family Saprospiraceae; genus JAFMDF01. Next base: position 1,954 of record CAKZUM010000762.1, on the reverse strand, counting down.
AGACCATGTCCGAGGATGCCAAAAATCCATATCATTTTGTAAAAAAAGAAAGAACGATAGATATAAAGCAGTCGCTAAAAATTAAGCAATTGGAGTATCTTGAAAGGAATGAGACATAATTAATCTATCTGGTTTGTTAAGTATTTGATTAAAATATATGGGCAAGTTCATCTACGTAGTTGATGCTAATTTTACCACAAATTTGTAAACTAAATAGTTTTGTAGAGTTAGCCCAAGCAAAGCTAGGGTTGTATTTTACCACATAGGTATATAGGTCACATAGTGTGACATATGCTATGTGACCTATGTGGTAAAATTGTCAACTACTTTTGTAGTTTAGATAAACTTGTCGATATATGGCTTAGAAAAGCTATTTCAACTATGTAGATTATTAAGATTTATTCTACTTTCTAAACCTTTCCTATTTCGCTCCCCCTTGGGGGTTGGGGGTGTCAAAAGAGTAGGAATAACTTACTTGAAATTACCCCCAACCCCCAAGGGGGAGCGATTATCGCTTATGCTCAATAGTCTGCTTTGTTCGTAATATTCTTTCTTGTAAAAGTGTGATCAATTACACTTCACCTATTTTTTTATCTGTAAAATATTAGGTGCTACTTTGATAATCATTGATGAACTACGAAGCAATAAAAACAAAAAATGGATTTCTCTTGGCCACAAGAATACCTAGATTTTAAGCAAAGCATTATTCAATTTGCAAAAGAGGAATTGAATAAGGATACCATAGAACGAGACGAAACGCAAACATTCTCCCCTACCCTATGGAAAAAGTGTGCAAACTTTGGTATTCAAGGATTAGCCATTGAAAAGGCTTATGGAGGTCCACTAGAGGAAGTAGATTTTATGAGGGCTATGCTAGCTATGGAAGGGCTAGGCTACGGCTGTGATGATAATGGATTAGCCTTTGGATTGAATGCCCAAATGTGGACGGTCCAAACGCCTATTCTGCATTTTGGAAGCGAGGCACAAAAAGAGAAATATTTGCGTCCAATGGCAAGAGGTGAAATGATCGGCGCACATGGATTGACGGAGCCCAATTCAGGTTCAGATGTTTTTAGTATGCAATTGACTGCCACAAAAGTAGATGGCGGATATCAATTAAATGGAAAGAAACATTTAATTACGCTTGGGCCTATTTGCGATGTGGTGTTGCTTTTTGCAAGTACTAAACCGTCACTTGGCAAATGGGGTATTTCTGCTTTCTTAGTAGAAAAAGGGACGCCGGGTTTTCGACAAAGTAATAAGAAAAGTAAGTTGGGGATGCGGTCTGTACCTATTGGTGATTTAGAATTTACAGATTGTTTTATACCAGAAGAACAACTGATCGGAAAAGAAGGTTTAGGGTTTAGCATTTTAAATCATTCTTTAGAGTATGATCGTTGCTGCATCCTCGCTAGTCAATTGGGCGCGATGGAACGGCAATTGGAACAGGCGATAGATTACGCAAAAAAAAGGGAACAATTTAAGCAGCCCATAAAATCCTTTCAGTCTGTTACGAATCGAATCGCCGATATGAAATTACGGCTAGAGACCTCCAGGCTACTACTCTATAAAACGGCTTGGTTGAAACAACAAGGGGAGACTGCCATGCTAGAAGCAGCACTTTTGAAATTGCAATTAAGTGAATCTTTTGTAGCTTCTAGTATAGATGCTATGCGTACCTTTGGAGGTATTAGTTATCTGACAGAAACTGGTGTAGAACGAGATTTGAGAGATGCAGTAGGAGGCGTACTCTATGCAGGTACTTCAGATATTCAACGAAATATAATTTCTAAATTATTAGGCTTGTGATTTATTTATTACCACATAGTATTAGTCAATCCGCTGTTCGATTTCCGAATCGAACGGCATTTAAATGTGGTTCGACTTCGCTCACCTATCGAGAGATGGAAGCAAAAATGAATCAGCTTGCTGGACTCTTACATCAAATAGGAAT
>CAKZUM010000761.1 GCA_937921525.1 uncultured Saprospiraceae bacterium | reverse complement strand
AATCACTCCCTTTTACGAAGACAATGCTAAATAGCTACCTTATTATTTACCAATTTCATTAAACGCCTCATAAGCTACCGCTAATCTTCGATCTACTTCTTCCTTACCGAGTAAGGCAATGATTTCAAAAATAGCTGGTCCTTTCATGACGCCACATATAGCAACCCTTAAAATTGGTAAAACGTTTCCGAAACCTAATGCTGTTTCTTCTACAAAGTTTTTGACAGTCGATTCAATAGTCTCCGCTTCAAAAGGACGGCAATTATTAATTCGACTTCTTAGATCTTCAAACTGCGCTAAGCGTTCCTTTTTCCATTTCTTTCGAATAGGCTTTTCTTCGTATTCTTTGACGGGCTCAAAGAAGTAATATCCTTGATCCCAAAAGTCCGTCATGACCACTACTCGCTCTTGCATCAAGCTTACAAAAGTTTTTAGATAATCATCAGAAGGCTGATGCCCTTTATCTTCAATAATAGGACGCACTTCCTTCATTAAAAGCGCTGGGTCCATATTCATCAAATACTGCTGATTGAACCACCGAGCTTTGTCATAATCAAAACGAGCACCTGCTTTCACTACTTTATCTAAAGAGAAATCTTTTACAAGACCATCCATCGAATAAATCTCTTGCTCAGTACCTGGATTCCAACCGAGAAAAGCTAAGAAATTAACAACAGCCTTAGGATCAAAACCAAACTCTTTAAAACCCAAAAAGGATTCTTCTGGCGTCGGTCCATTCCATCCTAACGGAAAAACAGGAATCCCAAATTTTGCTCCATCTCGTTTACTCAATTTCCCTTTTCCTGTTGGTTTTAAAATCAACGGTAAATGAGCAAAGACGGGCATTTCATGATCCCATCCAAAGGCTTTATATAAAAGTATATGATGTGCAGTACTAGACAACCATTCGTCTCCTCTTATCACCAAATTAATTTTCATCAAGCGATCATCCACTACATTGGCTAAGTGATAGGTCGGCATACCATCCCCCTTCAACATAATCTTATCATCTAGGTCATTGGTATTGAACTTGACGTCTCCTTTTATCTTATCTTCAAAACGAATATCCTCATTTTCATTCACTTTTAAGCGAACGGTATAAGGAACATTCGTTTCTAATAATTCTTCCACCTCTGCCTCAGACATGGTCAGACTATTTCTCATCTGTAGCCTAGTCTTTGCATCATACTTGAATGTATGATTTCCATTGGCCTTTGCTTGTTCTCTCGCCGCTGTCAATTCTTCAGGTGTATCAAAAGCAAAGTAGGCATTTCCACTTGCCAATAATTGATTAGCATATTTAGCATAAATTTCTTTACGCTCAGATTGTCTATAGGGACCATATTCGCCACCGTAGCCCGGCCCTTCATCTGGTACAATGCCCACCCATTCCAAAGCTTCTTTAATATAAGCCTCAGCGCCAGGCACAAATCTACTTCTATCTGTATCCTCTAAGCGCAGTACAAAAGTGCCATTTAGCTGCTTTGCCACTAAATAGTCATACAATGCAGTCCGAATACCTCCAATATGTAATACACCTGTCGGACTAGGCGCAAATCTTACTCTTACATTATCCATTGATTGTCAATATGTTTCGTATTATTATTTGAATTATTTTTTCTTTTTTTGAGGAAAAATTATTTTTTTTGAAAAAAAAATATTAAACGGGCAGCGAAAAGAACTTTCCAATCGTTTTCTAACAAAGGACAGTTGAGAAACTAATTTCGGGCTTTTATTAATTACTATTTCCATAGATTACCTATGTTCAAGTACTCCTATCAAAGCCCCAGATTGAAGGTACAAAAGTAAACAAAATTCCTCCAACCTGAATAGGTTCAAGACGCTCCAACTTTACAAGTCATACCAAAACTCCTCTTTATAAAAAAACATTCGACCGTTTGCGCTTCTGCAATACATAGAATGATCAAATGAGATTCGTATCTCAAAAGACTTGTTATCAACTAGAGAAAGGGTAATTAAGTTTCTCCTATAGCAGACACTCTAACACTAACAACACATATTCAAACATTATGTCTATCTATCTTGTAAAAACGCCGAGTATCTTTCAGAACTCCTTTCCCAATTTTACTTGGAGAATTCCTACAAAGGAAAAAGTACTTCATTTGACCTTTGATGATGGGCCAACGCCAGAAGTAACGCCGTGGGTTTTGGAACAATTAGCTGCCTATAATGCAAAGGCAACCTTCTTTGCTATCGGGGAAAACATCATGCAATATCCTGAACTATTTGAGCAAGTAAAATCCGAAGGGCATGCTGTTGGTAATCATACTCATACGCACTTAAATGGCTGGGCAACAGATAGTATTCCTTATTTTCATAATGTGAGACATTGTGCTAGATTGGTACAGTCTTCTTTATTCAGACCTCCGTTTGGACGCTTAAAGCCTAAGCAAGCGCAATTTTTACAAAGACATTATAGGATTGTAATGTGGGATGTGTTGAGCGGAGATTTTGATCCAAATATCTCCAACGAGAAGTGTCTAAATAACGTAACTAATAATGCCAAGCCTGGATCTATTGTCGTCTTTCACGATAACCAAAAAGCTAAAGATAAATTAACAGATACTTTACCTAAAGTGTTAGATTACTTCTCTAACTTAGGCTACCAATTTGAGGCACTAAATGATAGAGTGTTTAATAATCAATTGCCTCACAAGAAGACAGCATAGGGAAGGTGTCAGATGTCAGATCGCTGCGCTGTCAGCCATCAGACTTATGATGTTGACCTCTGACAGAAAACATAGTTTTCGTTCTGACTTCTTCTTTAAAAAGAGATAGGATTGCTGATGAGCAATCCTATCATATATAAAGCATTATTAAATTAAAGCCTTACTAATTTTTTACACAATGTTAACTTTTGAGTTATTTCAAAGTAATGTGTACAAAAAGATTTACGCCTTCTGGTTCTACACCGACATGCACCTTTTTTATTCTATCTCCACATGCTTTCCTCGCCATATCAATTAAATCTTGCTCTGTTCGATGATAGATATACCAACCAACGAAAAGTTCCATATACCCTCTAGTTGGATTGTATGGACAAACATTGCCAATAATCATTTCTCCACCAGGCTTAAGAAAATGTTGCAACTTGGCAATCATATCAATAAAGGTCTTATCATCAAAGTAATCAAATAAACCACCAGACCAGATAAAATCTACTTTCTTATCGGTTGTGAATTTAAATACATTTCTATTGTGAAAGGTAATGTTAGGCAGATATTGATAATTCAATCTAGTTGCATGTAAGATCGCCTTAATGTCGGCATCAACAAATTCAAAATGTAATCGACTGGCATCCTCCTCTTCAAATAACTCGAATACATCTCGACCGGGTCCACAGGCAATATTCATAATGTGTAAAGGACCTTTCTTTTTCTTTAATTTTTCTTTGACTTCTCTTTTAAAATACGTTTTGCGATTAAGAATACATTTAGCAGCAGCGTGCCAATGGTAGAATCGATCCCATTTTACATACTCTTTTAATTTGCTGTGTTCTAGCAAGTACATTTTATCCATTAATTCAAAATCTCCGGGATATCCATGTGGTTTAACGGTCGCATGTCCAGCAATTGAATGGACATAGGCTGGTCCAAAAATTTTAGACATCCGTTTATGGATTTTCAAGATTTCCTCTTTAGGGAGGTTAGCTATATAATAATTTAAAACATCATTAATAGCCACATAGTCTTTTGGATTGGGTCCCCCTCTTAAATGAATTGCTTTGATGTACTTTACAAAAGCAGGCGCAGATATTTTTTTGTGTTGATAGTCAGCTAAAAATTTTTTTTCATCAAAGCTGCGCGTTTGAGTTGTGTTCATACATAGTTTTGTTTAGTTTAAAAAAAATTAAAAATCGATTCTCTTATTGAAATGTATTTTAATATTTATTTACGAAGTTGTTTAAAAATGTATAACTGGATTATTTGCAAGTCATTGATTATTAGCCTCCCATCCGCAAGCGGTTCGGAAGTATACTTCCTCATGCCTTTTTTATTTCCCGTAGCTAAGGCTACGAAAAATAAAAAACGCTGTGTCCTAATAATCAAGCACTTACAACTAATCTCAGTCTACATTCTTAAACAACTTCTACATAAAGGTCAATAGATTCAATAATGATAACAAGACAAAACGGTCTTTCTATCAGAAGTTATATAAATATAATTGAGTATAAAACAAAGTTGGGGCGGCAAATTTATTCATCGGATCACTTGCAGTGGTCCGATGAAACGTGCAGCTTGATCAATTTCAGAAAATGCCCCTGAATTGTTTTACACTCAATATAATTCAGTTATTTAAAAGGTTTAGCTTA
>CAKZUM010000760.1 GCA_937921525.1 uncultured Saprospiraceae bacterium | reverse complement strand
AGTTATAAGATGGAGACAGCATCTTATAAGGCACCAAAAACGGCAATTGATTGCGATCAGTTGCCGTTTTTTTTTGCTTATATTTATGCTTTTATAAGACTTAAAGAATGGAGAATTAAAAATTGAGAATTGAGTCAGACTGCTATTCTTATGTATATACCGTAGCCAACACACAGATAGAAATTGATACAATTAGTTGTTTCACGAACGAAATATGTCTCTGTTCTCTAATGTCTAATAACAAAGAATAGACAATTATGAGCAATTTACGTCCACTCCTTAGACAGTTAGTACAATCTAAATATTTAGATTTATTTGGTGCGCTTTTAATATTTGGGGTTTGTTATTATCGAAATTTCCACCAAACCATATTTTTTCAAGGCGAAATTCAATTCGGAATTCCTTTTAAAGAGTTATGGGCTTTTGTTAAACAAGGGGCCTTTCCATTGGGTATATTTTCTACTGTGGGAGCTGTCTTTTCTTTACTATCTACAAGGCTTGTAGGTAAGCAAAATAACTGGGGTAACTTTATTGGTATATTAACAACGATTAATTCTGGAGCTATAGATTTTCTTTTTGGCAATGCCTCTGCTATTATTACCTATCCGCTGACTTTCTTTATTGTAACCTTTGCTTTTACAAAATGGCAAAAAGGGGAATTAATTAGAAAAAGGGATACTAAATATTATTTAATTATTGTAGCCGGACTAATCATAGGGTTTGCTCTAGTTTATTTGGGGGCTTATCTATTTGGAGGAAGAACTGATAATACCTTTCTAATCATTGTTTCTATAACATTTGGTCTTTCTTTAGGGGCTAATTTTTGTAATGCCTTAAAATATGAGGAAACTTGGTTGAGCTGGATTATATATAATATCGTACAGTTAGCTAAAAATACGATGCAAATGAATATCGCCAATGTAGTGAAATACATTTTCTATCTATTCAATGCTTTTATTACCTTATTTGATTGGAAACTGAATGGTGATAAAGTTTAGAATAGAGAGTAGAGAACAGAGAAGAGAGATGTATTTCATTTAAAAAATAATGAAATTTCGTATCCTTTTAAACGCATCCTGTCTCTATTCTCTGCTCTCGCCTCTCTGTTCTCTATGGTGTCGGCTTATAAAAAGTAAGATCCAGAACCCTTAACCGATACTTCTTTCCCATCTTATATTGTCTCGGAGGTATTAATCGCATCAAAGAGCCCAGTAGAAAAGAACCTCCAGAAAAATAAGCTAAACTTTTCCATTCGATTGGCGGATTCACCAAACCATAAATGCCTTCATAAACGATAGGCCCTAGGGCTGAGTATTGAAGAGAACGCCCATACCCGTGCATACCACTCTTTCTGTAACGCTTAATTGCAACTATATCCTCCAAGGGGATGATTCTATTTGGGAAGATAATGGCATTGGCTTCTATGGACACATCTTCTATAACCGACTCATACCAAGTATCTGGATTCTGCACCGTTTTGACAAAAAGAGGCTCTCCTAAGTAAATCTTTTCCACCTTATATTTTCCAACTTTTTCTAATTGTAATAGCTTTTGCCCATTTAAGAATAGGGTACTCACTAAAAATAATATCAACAACAAGGGAAATTTACTAGGCATAATTGGATGATTTATACGAAAAAAATTTACTACGTCATGGCAAGGAGAAAATTTTATACTCCTATTGAACTTGTTTTTTTCTTACAAAAGTGACAAAATCAAAAGTTTAACTAAATAAAAATATGTTTTTTTTTAAGTGATTTAAGCAAACAGAAGATCTATCATTTTTTTTACGTTATTTTTCTGTCTCAATTTAATAAATAAAGTAGAGTCAATAGGATACCTATAGTTAATTCAATCATGTATCTTAATTTTGAAATATATCCCTGTCACGGAATAAATGAAAAATTAGATATTCATCCTATTATTTATTCAACGCAATAGTGCTCACTTGACAAGGACAACAAAACGCTATACATTTGAAATAAAAAACCTCACATTACTGACACTATCACAAGTCAAAAACAAAAACTAGAACAAACACTTATTCCCTTCTCCTCACTTTTTAATCTCTCCACTTCCTCCTCATTATTAACGACTTATACAAATTGGATGAGAATGACGGTACTTTGTCTAGTTATAATATTGTGTGCAACACTACTTAGTTTGGCTAATAGTGAAAGTGTTCCCAACCTTAGTTTACAATCCAATCTGGGCAGCTATGATATAGCTCCCTTAGATAAGATATTCCATAGAAATAGTACCAATATTATTCATATAGATTTCAATGCTATTAATGATAAATTGGTAAAGGTTCAAATTTTAAAGGATCAATCAGTTGTACTAACAGATTCAGTTAGTGATTTAGCAGACAATAGTGTATATGAAGTCGATCTGGATAAATTTGGGAAAGGCAATTATACTATTTCCCTAATTACTTCTAATGAAAAAGTAATTACTGAGCAATTTAAATACTAAGGAATGCGGTAGAAATAACTATACATTCTTGACTAGTTCTTTTTCCTTCTGAGAATACTTTGAAAATCCTTACGTAGCTAGGCTATGTGCGGTTTTCAAAGCATCCTCAGAAGAAAAAATTACTGCCTCAAGAACGC
>CAKZUM010000759.1 GCA_937921525.1 uncultured Saprospiraceae bacterium | reverse complement strand
AAAAGTTATTTTATTTTCCGCACACTCTCTTATTAGCTGCTTGTACCTTGCCTCAAAGATATGGAGGTTTAGTTTTTCTCCTGGATAAACAACCAGTTGTAAAGGAAAAAGTGGGAGGAAGTCAGTCATATATTTTTTTTTAGAGCAGAGAACAGAGAAGCGAGAACAGAGACATATTTCGTTCTAATTCAGAGGAAATTTCGTCGATTCCTGCCTGCGTGCCTTGGCTATGGTATATACATAAGTTATTCTTAGAATTTCTTTGATTATCTCAAACACCTAGTAATCAATTAGTTATATCGTTTTTTTCTGTAAAAAGTAGTTCTCATTTTAGATATAGCTTTATCCCGCAACTTCCCGTTTTAACTCGACAGTTAAAACGTCTAGATAAATTTTCATATAAACCGCCTTAATTTGTCCAGCGACAGGAAGTTGCTGGACAAAAAGGCTAACATTATCTTCTAAAATGAGAATTTCAAAAATTTATGTATATACCATAGCGTGCCTTGGCAGGCAGGTTTAATTGGAATACTTCTCTGTTCTCGCTTCTCTATTCTAAATTATTGATTCAACCAAGCCTTAAAGTGTTTAGCATTAGCAGAACTTACAATAATATCCCTGCTTGCTTGAGGTTTTAATTCTACTTTAAAACGACTTTTTGACAAAGTAGTAATGCCATTTAAAGCATCAAAGTTAGCAATAAAACTACGGTTAAGCTTGAAAAAAGGCTTAGGATCTAGCAACTCTTCTAAATCACTTAATTTATAATCTACAATATACCGAGTGCCATCTACTTTTGTTAAATACACATAACGATCTTCTCCTTCAAAATAAGCAATTTGCTCTGTTTTAATGCTCATGATGCGCGAGCCTCGATTGACAATAAATCGTTTTTGGTATTCTTTCTTTTCTGCTTTTACAAGATGCTGTAACTGGCTATAATCCATGCTTACTGACTTGGGAAAAGATTTGAATTTTTCTATGCTTTGCTCTAAATCTTCTGTATCTATCGGCTTTAATAGGTAATCTATACTATTCACTTTGAACGCTTTCAAGGCGTATTTGTCGTATGCAGTGGTAAATATGATGGGAGTGGTGACTTCTATTTGATCGAATATTTTAAAACTCAAATCATCTGCTAAATGAATATCTAGGAAAATGAGATCTGTTTCATTTTGTTGGAGCCATTCTACGGTCCTTTTGACAGATTCTAATTTTGCTTGAATGACCATAGATGGATCTATTTCTAATAGGGATGCCTCCAAATTTTCTCGCGCATGCTTTTCATCTTCTACTATTAATACTTTCATTTAAATGAGTTTAATCCTTTATTCCTTGCTAACTGTTTCAGATTTTATCCGTAAACTTGTTTCATAACGTTATCTATATCATTCACGTCACGAAACTAATATATATATGAAAAAGAAGCAACTTAATAAGCAATACATCAAAAAGATTAAGAAAAAAGTACGCTCTTTAGAGGCTTCTTTGGAAGATTTTAAAATAAAGAAATCAGTGGCGGATGATATGTTGCAAGAACAGTTGGAATTGTGGGATGAACATCTCAAACCTTATGAAGAGGTATACGATAAAGCGAAGCGGAAAGTAAAGAATAGAAAAAAGTCTATTGCTGTTCTAAAAAAACTATTAAAACAGTGGAAAAAGAAAAAAAAGAAACCATCTAAGAGTAAAGAGTCTGGTAAAAAGAATCCTATTCCTGCACCTGCAAGATCTTTATCGGCGGTAATGGAAAATGACTTAAAGAAAATCGAAGGGATAGGTCCTAAGATAGAACAATTATTGAAAGCTGCTGGGATAAAAACTTTTAACAGTTTAGCAAGCACTCCTATACCTAAATTGAAAGAGATTCTTCACGCCGCTGGTTCAAGATTTAAAATGCACCAACCTGATACCTGGCCCGCACAAGGAGACTTAGCAGCAAAGGGAAAATGGCAAGATTTAAAAAAACTCCAGGATAAATTAAATGGCGGTAAATAAAGGCTAAGTCTTATTTATCCCCCCGTTCCTAATAATTAATTTTCCTATTAATATAAACCACGGCTTCTTGTACTGTTTTTAATTCTTCTGCTTCTAGAATAGGGATTTCTACAGAGAAAGCAGCTTCTAATTCAAGTACTAATTCTGCAAAATCTAAGGAATCAAGCCCCAAATCCTTTATAAAGGAGGCCTTGGAGGTCAAGGCTTTTTCGGAGATTCCCATATTACTTAATATATCTATTACCCGTTTTTGTATATTTGTTTGCGTCATTTATGCTAGTTTGAGTTGCTGTAATTGAATAGTAAAGGAATCAACACTATTTCCAGCTAGATTTTTGAGTAGCGGTATAAATCCGCTTTCCTACCAATATAAACCCTAATAATAAGGTGTAAAGTAAGGTGTAAGACATAGTTGTTTTTATTAATGCAATTATTTCTGATAGTACGGGTACAAAACTAAGTATTAAGTCTTTAATAGAGAACAGACCAGCCCGACTGCCGTCCTATGGTATATACATAAAATATCATTGGCGACAGCCAATTTTGAATAGGAACACTTATTTTTTTAAACTAAACTACATTTCGTTTAAACCTGTCTCTACTCGCTGTTCTTCAAAATGTCTAGTAGTGTAATATTCTATAATTCTTTTTGAACAACTTCAATATTAACGAAGCTACCTATATGCTTTATTTTGCAACTAGTTATATAATATTAACTTTACATTCGTTTAGTCGTAATTCAGTCAATTTTTTTTTGAAAATTAGGACAAGTTTATCAACGTAGTTGATACTAGTTATACCACAAATTTAGGAATGAAGTAGTTTGATAAAATTAAAAATGACATAGCTAGGGGTGTTTTTACCACATAGATACATAGGTCACATAGCATACGTCATACTATGTGA
>CAKZUM010000758.1 GCA_937921525.1 uncultured Saprospiraceae bacterium | reverse complement strand
TTTAGTAGCAGGAACATACACGGTGACTGTTACGGACTACCACGGATGTAGTACAAGCAAGAATGTAACAATTGGAAATACAGGTAGTACAGTAGCAATTGGCTTACAAGCAACGAACGGAAGTTGTGGCTCAGCAGGTTCTGTAGCTGTAACAATAAGTGGCGGCCAACCAAACTATACAGTTAGTTGGACAGGCCCAAGCTCAGGCTCGGCAGGAGCGAGTGCAGCAGGCTACACGATTCCAAGTTTAGTAGCAGGAACTTATACAGTAACTGTTGCAGACTACTATGGTTGTTCTACTAGTAAAACAGTTGTAGTAGGTGCAGGAAGTGGCAGCAGCATTACAGCAACTGCATCAGGTGCACATGGCTCATGTGGACAAAGTGGTTCTATTAATGTAGCAATTAGTGGAGGTGTTGCAGGTTATACAATTAGCTGGGTCGGTCCAGCAACAGATTATAAAAGAGTTACTACAAGTAACTATACCATACCAAACTTACCAGCAGGAACTTACTCATTGACGATTACTGATGCGAATGGTTGTTATACAACAACGACAGCAACGGTAGGAGCTAGTGCGGGTTCTACAGTAGGTTTGTCAATTACAGGAACGAATGGTGCATGTGGCTCGGCAGGTTCTGCAGTAGTTAATATTACTGGTGGTACACCAAACTATACATTAAGCTGGTCTGGTCCAAGTTCTGGTTCTGTAATAGCAGGTTCAGCGGGCTATACGATTCCAAGCTTAACAGCAGGCACTTATACTGTTAGCGTTTTAGATGCGAATGGATGTGGTCTTAGTAAGACGGTAACAATAAGTAATACAGGCAGTAACGTAGCAATCGGCTTACAAGCGACGAATGGAAGTTGTGGCTCAGCAGGTTCAGTAGGCGTAACAATAATTGGCGGTCAACCAAACTATACTGTAAGTTGGAAAGGTCCAAGCTCAGGCTCTACAGGTGCAAGTGCAGCAGGCTATACGATTCCAAGCTTAGTAGCAGGAACTTACACAGTAACGGTTACCGATTTCAATGGTTGTTCTGCAAGTCAAGCTGTTGTAGTAAGTGCAGGAAGTGGTAGCAACATTACAGCAACTGCATCAGGCGCACATGGCTCATGTGGACAAAGTGGTTCTATTAATGTAGCTATCAGTGGAGGTGTTGCAGGCTATACGATTAGCTGGGTGGGTCCAGCAACAGATTTTGAAAGAGTTACTACAAGTAATTATACCATACCAAACTTACCAGCAGGTACTTACTCATTGACGATTACAGACGCTAAGGGTTGTTATACAACCACCACAGCAACAGTAGGTGCTAGTGCAGGTTCTACAGTAGGTTTATCCGTAGTAGGAACGAATGGTTCCTGTGGATCGGCTGGTTCGGCAGCAGTAGCGATTACTGGTGGTACACCAAACTATACAGTTAGTTGGTCAGGCACTAGTTCTGGTTCAGCAGGAGCTACATCAGCAGGTTACACAATTCCAAGTTTAGGTGCTGGAAACTATACAGTGACCGTAACAGATGCGAACGGTTGTGCTGCAAGTCAAGCAGTGATAATTAGTGGTGGTGCCAATTCTTTAGCTGTTAGTGCTGCACCATCAGATGGTACATGTGGTAACACAGGTTCAATAGGAGTGACTATAAGTGGTGGTACACTAAACTATACAGTTAGTTGGTCAGGAGCATCATCAGGCTCTGCTACGGCAGGAAGTGGAAGCTATACGATTCCAAGTTTAGCAGCAGGTGATTACACAATCACCGTAAAAGATGCAAATGGTTGTTCTGCAACTACTACTGCAAACATCCGAAGTATGTCTAGTAGTGTATCTGGTACGATCCAAGCAGTTGCAGGTACTTGTGGCAATAAAGGTGGTATTTATGTGGAAGCTACAACTGGTGTTAAACCATATACCGTTAGCTGGTCAGCGTCTGATTTTGAATACCTTACAGGAAATAGCTATACGATTCCAAATTTAGCAGCAGGTAACTATACCGTAGTATTATCGGATGCGAATGGATGTTTTATTTCTAAGGATATTGTTGTAGGAAACAGTAGTAATAGTACAGTAGGTGTTAGCTTAACACCAAGTAGTGCTAGTTGTGGTGGCACTGGTAGTATAGCAGTTTCTATTACAGGCGGCACAGCAAATTATACAGTAAGTTGGTCAGGCCAAGCTTCAGGATCAGCGGTTGCTACATCAGCAAATTATACGATTCCAAGTTTAGCAGCAGGCAATTACTTAGTACTAGTTACAGATGCGAATGGATGTACTACTAGCGAATCTGTCTCTGTGGCATCATCAGGTGATGGTACAATAGATTTTGATATGCAGTCTAATCATGCAGTTTGTTCTGCTATTAGTGAAATAGCTGTAACGATTAAGTCTGGTACTCCAGAATATATAGTTAGATGGACTGGACCAGTCAGTAATTCAACTAAAGTATCAGGTACTTCTTATACTATTGGAAACTTGACAAATGGCACTTATCAAATTAGTGTAGAGGATGCGAATGGTTGTTCTTCTTCTCAAGAGCTCACGCTTGAAGGTGGAGGTGGTGCACCAACGGTTGACTTTACTTATAGCGTATCTGGCAAGCAAGTACAATTTAAGAGTGCTTCTTCTTTAGGTACTAGTGCATGGACATTTGGAGATACTTATACTTCTACAGAAACCAATCCATTACATACGTATCAAAAAACAGGCACTTACAATGTTTGTTTAGATGTTACGAATAGTTGTGGTACTTCTCAGAAGTGTTTAGATGTAGTGATTGACGATAGCTTAACAGATGATGGTACTGACGGAAATGGAAACCAAGTAGCAGCAGGTGCTAGTGTGACGATAGCGACTATGTCTGGAGCTACAGGTTCGGTACTTCAATTACCAGTTACTGTAGAAAATTGTGGTCGATTGGCTACCTTCTCTGGTGTGTTTAAAGTAGAAAATGAATCCGTATTAGCTATTAATGGTATTAGTCCAAGTGCGATTAGTCCTCAATACAATAGAGAAAATAATACATTCAGCTTCTTTAGTACAGGGGAAGGAACAGAGATTACAAGTGAAACTGTTTTATTCTATATTAATGTAGAGTTAAAAGGTAAAAACGGTGAAGCTACAATGGTACAAATCGTAGATGGTCGTGCAGATTTAGAAATGACTTGTACAGATGGAGAGAGCGCAGGCCCAGTCACGCCGAATATTACTATGGGTGAAATTAGTATCGGCTCTAGCTTAACAGCTACCGTAACTGGTCAAGTATATACTTACTGGGGAGAAGGTATTGAAGAAACGCAAATTACTATTGCAGGACAAGAATACCATAGTGATAATATGACTACAGAATTAGGTACTTACGAAGCGAAGGAAATACCTATGAATCTGGAATATAAGATTACACCCTCTAAGGATGGTTCGCCATTAAATGGCATCTCCACTTACGGTTTATTTGTGGCTCAGAAATACTTATTGGATTATGATCCAAAAGAGATCACTTCTCCATACCAAGTAATTGCAATGGATGCGAACTGTGATAATCGTTTCACGACTTACGATCTATTTGTTTTACAACAATTAGTAATTGGTAATATCACAGAATTCCCTGATTGTCCTTCTTGGGTATTTGTAAGAGCAGATCAAGAGTTCCCTGAAGACTTTAACGACAAGAATGTATTCCCTTACGAAAATTCATACGAAATGATGATGGATCAAGATGGGGAAGCTGATTTTGTTGGTGTTAAAGTAGGAGACATTCTTGGACGAGCAATGGCTAGTAACCAAAGCTTCTCACAAGCTTCTTCTAGAAGTAATGACAAGATGCCTTTACAAGTATCTAGCAATACACTTGCTAAAGGAGAGGAAGTTGAATTGACATTTACTAGTACTCAATTTGAGGACATGGTGAGTTACCAATTAGGGTTACAATATGATCCTTCTAAATTAGAAGTAGTAGAATTTGTACCAACAGCAAAAGCAGATCTAGCCAACACAATTGCAGGTGTTCAAAGAAACCAAGTTAATGTAAGTTGGTACCATGCAGCAGGTAACGGTTTGACAGTATCTGATAACGAGGCTTTATTTACTTTAAAAGTAAGAGCTAAGGAGGATATTGAAAATATTATTGACCTACTAACTGTTTCAGATAACTTTGAATCCGAAGCGAATAGCACAGAAGATGTATTTGGTTTTGAACTATTAGCGCAGGATGCTACTGCTACTGGAACGTTTGAATTAGCTCAAAACAATCCAAACCCATTCAATAGTAGTACAGCTATTACTTTTGAATTACCAGTAAGTAGTACTGTAAACTTGGTAGTGAGAGATCAATTCGGAAGAACAGTTACTACGATACAGCAAGCTTTTGAAAAAGGTAAAGGACAATTACAGTTAGATCGTGGAGATCTTTCAGCAGGGGTTTATTACTATACTTTAGAAGCAGGTGACTTTACAGCAACTAAGCGTATGCTTATTATTGAATAATAGTCTAATCACTAGACTAAGAATTTTATAGAGGGCTTGGTGGCATTGCTGCTAAGCCCACTATAAGGTCAAATTTAAATCGGTATCAGCCAATAGGCTGGTGCCGATTTTTTTTTGCAATAACTTATTCCTTATATTAGCATTTGAAAAGTAAAATAGGGCTTGAGAGAGGAAAGTAGAAGTTTACAAAAAATCAAAGGAAAAATAAGAGCAAAAGAAGCCGTATAAATGCGGTAGTTATTCTTTTGTCGTTTACTTAATTAATACTGAAAATTATCTCCAATCATAAAAAAGAGAATCATGATTCACCAAATCAAAAACTTACTTTGTTGTAGCATATTATTATTGACCTTCTCCAGTTGTGCTGTTGGACAACGAACCACGAAAACCCTCCCAAACGAAAAAGAACAAATCCTCAAAGAATTAGATGCGCAATACGATAAGTATAGCGACATTGCCCAGCAAATATGGAATTGGGCAGAGTTAGGCTACCAAGAAGAAAAGAGTTCTGGCTTACTCCAAGAAACACTAAAAGAAGCTGGATTTACGATCAAAGCAGGAGTAGCAGATATACCTACCGCTTTTGTCGCTTCTTATGGAAGTGGCCAACCTGTTATCGGTATATTAGGTGAATTTGATGCCTTGCCAGGTATTTCTCAGCAAGCGACAGCAGAGCAAAAACCAGTAGTAGAAGGTGGGTCAGGTCATGCATGTGGTCATCATCTATTTGGTACCGCATCTGCCGCTGCTGCTATCGAAGTAAAAAAATGGTTGCAAAAATCTGGAAAGTCGGGTACTGTTCGCTTTTACGGCACACCCGCCGAAGAAGGTGGTGCAGGAAAAGTCTATATGGTAAGAGCAGGCCTATTTGATGATGTAGACGCCGTTTTGCATTGGCATCCTAGTAGTGGCAATGGAGCAAGTGCCTCTTCTTCTTTATCTAACAAATCTGCAAAATTCCGTTTTTACGGTCAAGCAGCTCATGCTGCTGGTGCGCCTGAAAGAGGACGATCTGCTTTAGATGCCGTGGAAGCAATGAACTACATGGTCAACATGATGCGAGAGCATGTACCTTCCGAATCTAGAATTCATTATGTGATTACAAGAGGCGGAGAAGCACCTAATGTAGTGCCAGCTTTCGCCGAAGTTTTTTATTATACCAGACACCCAGAAATGCAAGAAGTTCGTAGTTTATTTGAACGAACGGTACAAGCAGCAGAAGGAGCTGCATTAGGAACGGGTACGAAAATGGAATATGAGGTAATTCACGGTTTATATAATGTGCTACCCAATGTGACGCTTGCAGAATTGATGCACGAAAACTTACTACAAGTAGGCGGAGTCAATTATACCCCAGAAGAGGAAGCCTTTGCCAAAGAAATTATAGCTACTTATCCAGACAAAAATGCGGATATAAATGACGCTGCAACTGTTAAACCTTTTGAAGTTAGACGAAGAGGAACCGGAGGATCTACCGATGTAGGTGATGTGAGTTGGGCTGTACCTACGGCTGGTATGCGTTCCGCCACATGGGTACCTGGCACAGGCGCACATAGCTGGCAAGCGGTCGCTGCTGGAGGGATGAGCATTGGTAAAAAAGGGATGATTGTGGCCGCTAAAACGATTGCCTTAACTGCTTTAGATATTTATAATAATCCAAGCGTTACAGATAAAGCTAAAAAGGAATTGATTGACAGTAGGGGAGAGGGCTTTGTTTATAAATCTTTGTTAGGAGATCGAATGCCGCCTTTGGATTATCGGAAGTAAAATAATTAGAAATTTAATACAAAAAATAAAAAAGGGGAAGGTAATCAATTGCAATTACCTTCCCTTTCATTTTCTGGCAAGCTCACTTTATATTTTTTGCTTATCGCCCTTCTGTAGTCAATGTCTACACATTATGAATACACTTTCAATGTATTCTTCCTTCATTTGGTCTTTTTAGATTTATTAGTTCTGTAAATTTACGATATTAAGTCATTTGAATTATACACATTTTTTCCTATTATTATATACGATCTCTGTTCTTTTGTACTAATATGTTCTAAAAACAAAGTAATTTTTTTGTGTAAAAATCTGATAATCAATTAAATAGGTGTTCTGTTAAAAAGTATAGCTATGATTCCTCTTGTAAGCCCTAAATAAGTCTAGCTAGTAGAAACTATTACCTCATATCTACTATACAGAATAAAAGTTTTAATCAAATGAAAACGACCATTAAAAGAAAATATCTTAAAAAAATTCTAGTTATTTTATTAGGGGTTGCTTCCTTTGCTTTTCTATATGGTAATACTGGGGATAATTCATTAACCATTAAGGATACAGATACAAATTTTATAGAAGGACAATATCATCTAGAAAAGCATATTAGCGTTTTGTCCGATCCGTTAGGGGAACTATCTTTTGACTATATTCAATCGAAAGAAGCACAAGAAAAATTTAGACCTATAGAAAGAGAGGAATTATCAGAAATTCAAAATCATACTAGATACTTCTGGTTGAAGTTGAATATTTCCTCTCAACTTTCTGATAAGATGGAATGGTTGCTACATTTTGGATTTCCAGAGGTTCAATTGTATATGCCTAAAGAACTAAGCTATGAAAAAATAACAACAGGTACCCATCGAACAAATTTAAGTCCCATCCTGAGGTATTCCTACTTACCTTTTATTCCATTCGAACTAGAAGCTGGAGAATCTAAGATCATATATATTAGAGTACAAAGTATTTTCAATTTTCATCTCATGAAGGAGCATTTGTTATCTAACCAGTTGACACTTATAAGTCCTGATAGAGAAATGGCTAGGGGGTTATCAAACCAAAATGAATTTAGCTTTACTGGAGGTATTTTTTTGACCGTTATTTTTTATCATCTTTTATTATTTTTTGTTAATAGAGAGAAAGTTTATTTAGCAATAGCGTGTTATTGTTTTGGACTTTTAGTGATTGGTGTATATATAGATTGTTCCCTTATTAGTTGGTTAAATATTGTAGATACAGGCTGGGTTTATGATATAGATTTTTTAGTGATGTTTCTTGGTATAGCTGCCATCATTTTTTTGATGCGAGTGATTTATCCTTTATCTACTAAATTTAATCAATTATTATCCCTGATTATTTATACTCAAATTACTATCACCATTATCTTTTCATTATTGTATATTTTTGATCGACCTATTTTCTATGAGCTGACTTATCAATATGGTAATCTGTTATTTGGAGTCTTACCTATGTTAGTTTGTATACTGGCTGTTGGTACAGCAATCTTTTTTTTAATACGCCGAACACCCTCTGCTTTGTTATTTGCTTTAGCTATTTGCATTCCGCTTTCGGATGCCATCTTTGCATGTCTAGGAGCTATAATTGAAATTCCATATTTCCCTAAATTCTATAGTTATCTTACGCTTGAGTACGTAACTAGCGCGGTAATCCTGTCTATAGCTTTAGCGCAAAGGCGTAAACATATAGAGCAGGAAAAAGAAATGATTCAAATAGAAAAGGAACAAATAGAAATTGATATGAAGTTATCAGAAATAGAAACTAAAAAATTGAAAGAGTTAGACAGATTAAAAACAAATTTCTTTACTAATATCACTCACGAATTTAGAACGCCTCTTACCATTATTAAAGGATATGTAGAAGAGCTTCCTCGGAAAGCAAAGGGGAAAATCTCAATATTACAGAACACAGATAAATTGTTAGGAATGATTAATGAAATCCTAACTATATCTAAACTCGATGCTCAAAAAGAAACCACTCATATTATTCAAGATAATATTATTCCTTTCATAGGATACCAAGTGGATGCCCTTCAGTCTTATGCATTAAATCAAAAAGTTAACTTATATTTCTTTACTCAGATTAAAGAATTAGTCGTAGATTTTGATCCAGATAAGCTGGAGATAATTTTGAGAAATCTTATCACCAATGCGATAAAATACGCTCCCAAAGGTAAAGTTAATGTTACAGTAGAAGTGATTTCTGATACGATCAAGATTAGTATACAAGATACAGGCTTAGGAATCTCCCAAAAAGAAATTTCTAATATTTTCAATCGTTTCTTCCAAATTAACAAGTCTGATACAAGTAATGGACAAGGCTTTGGTTTGGGATTGACATTAGTGAAAGAATTGACAGATTTATTAGGATATGAGATAGAAGTAACTAGTACCTTAAATGTTGGATCCACTTTTAGCTTATTACTTCCTGTAAGTAGAAAAGCCCATAAGGTGGAATGGGATAATAAAGAAGAAATTTATGAGCAGAGCGAGGGGAGTATTTCCCCCTTTGTAAAGGGACAAATCAAATTGGCGGGAATAACAAAGTTGCTGATTATAGAAGACAATACGGATATTGTAATCTATTTACAGACTATTCTTCCTGAAAAATTTCAAATAATGGTAGCTACTAACGGCTTAGAAGGGATAGCTATTGCTAAAAAAGAAATACCAGACATAATCCTTTGTGATATTATGATGCCAGAAGTGGATGGAATTGAAGTCTGTAGAAGACTAAAACAAGATGCTGTCACTACGCATATTCCTATCATTTTGCTAACAGCTAGGAATACAATTGAAAGTAAACTGGAAGGCCTTTCTGTTGGGGCAGATGCCTATATTGTTAAGCCCTTTCACAAACAGGAGTTGTTATTACAAGTCGATAAATTATTACGGCGAGTTCCTAAAACAATTTCTGAATCATTACAGGAAAAAACAATTTCTCCAAATAACAAAAATCAATTAACCGAAAATGATCAACTACTTTTAGAGCGATTGACTAGTTATATCCTCAGTAATATTGAGGATAAACATATTCGGATTCATCACTTACAGAAACATACGGGGTTGAGTCGAACGCATTTACATGTAAAATTAAAAGCATTAACAGGAATGTCTACTACTCAATTTATAAAAACGATTCGATTGCAAGAGGCAAAAAAAATATTGGAAACTACGTCAGACTTAAATATATCAGAAATAGCCTATAAAATAGGATATGATTATCCAAACCATTTTTCAAATGATTTTAAAAAAATGTTTGGTTTGACGCCCACTCAATTTTATAAACAACAAATTTAAATTGTGAGGTACTTGTAGTAGTAAATAAATAGAGGATTGATCAAAAAAGCTTTTGCGGAAGTAGTTCCTAGTTAAATTTTAAAGAGTTGACCACCACTTGTTTTGTAGCTTTTGTTTCCAGTACACTTTTCGTGCTAGAAATAAGAACAGGAGTTGCCTTTTGAGATTGCTCAGTACTAGACAAGGCATTAGCTTCTGTATTAGTCTGGTAAGCAGAAAAGAAGATAAAACTAAAAAGAAATAGACAACCTAATTTAACAATAAAAGTTTGCATGGTACTTTCGGTTTGTGTTTGTTTGTAGCTATCAATTAATAAGACAGACAGAAATATGTCAAGTCACATCTTCTTGATACGCCAGATTTTTGTGTAGTTACCGATAGTAATGGATATCTCTATTGCTGTTCATTGGTAAGGCTTAAGAATAGGCCAATTTAAAGTGGGGAATTGTTGTAAAACAAGTGGATATGAATGGAAAGGTTTTATAATATGGTAGTAAAGGTAATATAAATTTTGTATATTATACAAAAGAGTTTCTAATATTCTTTTACATTTTTTTTAATGTAATATTATTTGGAGGATAAAATATATTACAAAATTTAATAATATATTTTTTCTCTGAAGACCAATATTATCTTATTTTTCCTCCTCCTTTTCTACGATTCATCTAATTATCATCCCAATTCTTCTAATAATTAATTACATTGATGGGAAATACGAGCATATTAGTAGCGTAGAATACCTGTTTCAACTAACGACAAAACACAACTTTATGATTAATGTACTAATAGTAGATGACGAGCCTCTAGCATTGGATGTGATAGAAACGCATGTGGCCAAATTGCCTGAATTAAATTTAGTTCAGAAGTGCAGCAATGCCTTAGAAGCAAATGATGCCTTGAGAACGCATGATATTGATTTGATTTTTCTAGATATTCAAATGCCCCAATTGACAGGAATTGAATTTCTTAGAACCCTATCTAATCCACCTTTGGTTATTTTCACAACGGCGTATCCCAATTATGCCGTAGAAGGGTTTGAATTGAATGCAGTAGATTATCTATTGAAGCCCATTTCTTTAGACCGATTTATTAAAGCGGCTAATAAAGCGTCAGAACAAATTCAAATGAAAAAAGGGAGTCAAACTCCTGTAGCAGAGCCAGTAGTGGATGGTAACGATTATTTCTTCGTGAAGGCTGATAAGAAATTAGTTAAAGTAAATTACCATGATATTATATACATAGAAGGGTTGAAAGATTATGTGATTATTCGGATGGCGAACAGTAGAGTCGTTACTTTACAAACCATGAAAAGTTTGGAGAGTAAGCTACCTCCTCACTTATTTAAACGAATACATCGCTCTTACATAGTTGGTATTGAAAAGATTGAAGCAGTCGTTGGTAATATGGTAGAGGTAATTGAAAAAGGGCAGCCGAAGCATTTACCAATTGGTAAAAATTATAGAGAGGAATTGTTGGCGATCGTTAATCAAAATAAACTGTAGACCAGTAACACAGAATTTATTCTGTAAGTTGTAGGATGTATGTTGTGACACAGAATAAATTCTGTGAAACTAACGTACAGAATAAATTCTGTGATACTGGAGTGCTATTTTTTAATTAGAAGTATAGCTATCTTCCAAAGTCTGCCCCATAGTAGCTAGATCTTTAATAAAACAATCTAATCCCTGACTTTTCAAGGTAGCTTTATATTGATCTGCACTCGTTCTTACGCCATGGTGTCCTAATAAAACTTTATAGCAAGGCATTCCATTCAATTCCGAGATATGAACGTAGATGACTTCTTGAAATTTTTCTTGTAATAATTGTACCTCTCGAAGTACATTTCCATATTCATAAAAAGCACCTACCTGAATACTATATCCAGAATTTGGTGCTGGATATACATTAAATTGATATAAGCC
>CAKZUM010000757.1 GCA_937921525.1 uncultured Saprospiraceae bacterium | reverse complement strand
AGAGAATAGAGAGCAGAGAATAGAGACAGATTACGTTTAAAAAATGACGAAATTTCGTCGTTCTCTGATCGAAATACGTCTCTACTCTCTCTTCTCTGCTCTCTGTTCTAAACAATGTCCAGTAGTATGAACGAAGTTGTTTAAAAATGTATTAACTGGCTTATTTGCAAGTCATTGATTGTTAGCCTCCCATCCGCAAGCGGTTCGGAAGTATACTTCCTCATGCCTTTTTTATTTCCCGTAGCTAAGCAGGCTGACCGAGAATACTCCATCTTAAAACTTCTCGGTGATTTGAAAATTCTAAGTTATTGCTAACCAAGACTTACCAAGTTTTGAAAACTTGGGAAGTCTGCCAAAAACAGTATTCTCAGTCAGCCTGTAAGGCTACGAAAAATAAAAAACGCTGTGTCCTAACAATCAAGCACTTACAACTAACCTCAGTCTACATTCTTAAATAACTTCAACAAAAAGATAACAGAAATAATTCACTGGAAAGGAGAAAGATTTATAGAAATTTTTTAAGACCGTATTTCAGACCTGCATAGTAACGACGAAATAATAACTATACACTCTTGGCTGCTTCTTTTTCTCTTATTTTCCTCTTGAAATCAGTCGTAGTATCAATAATACTCCCGCTTTCAAAAGAAAACTAAGAAAAAAATAAGCTACCCAAGAATGCACATTTATTATCTCCTCGTTACATATCTGTATTGGAAAAACCTGAGAACGACTTTTTTAAATAGACCTCCTAGATATAGTGTTTTTATTTAAATATATGTACCCGTTGATTATTCGTTTCCTAATCAATCGTAGTTCATAAATATTATACAGATACTAATTAAACCTTCGTTGATGTTTTTTGGAACTGAATGTATAAGATGGTAGAATTTATATAGTTGTAATGTATTTAGTTTGTAGACCTTTATTAGTGTTTATTCTACTTTTCTTGTATAGTAAAAATTGAGTCTTGATTGGCAACGTTTGATAGGCATTCACAATTCTCCATTCTCCATTCTCCATTCATCATTCATCATTCATCATTAAGACTATTATTGACCAACTTGTGTCAAGGGGATTTTTAAGAATTGAATAATTTGCCCTGGTTTCTCATAGCGGATAATTGCTTCTCTATTTTCTCCAGTAGTACCAGTAGAAATAGCATATGGAGCAGCATTGAATTGATCGCTAACTTTATCTAAATTTAGTTCTTGAGCATTTACCCAAATACTGATCGAATTAAGTAAAGACTGTATTTGTAAGTGGAAACAAAATTTACAAACCCATTTAAATATTTTTCCTTTCCAACTGGAGATATTATAGAGATTTAAAAAAATAGGTTTTGTCAGTTGTTTACTATAAATCCATCTAATCGTTCCGTCTGGATTGAGGTAGGTACTAAATGCTTTTGCTTTACTTACGGTGGCAGGTCGTCTTAAATTTAGGAGGATCATTGACGGATATTGCTGAGAAAAATCGTCTTCGAACTGGAGCACTGTCTCATTGATAATCGTGCCTTCCTTTTCATAATTGATGGCTTGCAATAAGTCTATTTTAGTTTTAAAAAATAGAATAGAACAGCCTAAGTGGTCTGGAATGTCAATCGTTCCTTTAGCTCTTAATATGAAAATTTTATTGCTGGAATTATTGAATATTTTAGCAAGTACTGGATAATCGTTTGGATGTAATACTTTTTTCATGTTCCTAAGTGTGCCTTTAGTTTTTTCTATCTATTCCTTTAGGTTTCTCTATTAGAGAGAGAGGAGGGACGCAGGAAGGCGTAGTTTTTTCGTACGCTAGAATTTAGGAGTTGTATTTTTAAACAACTTCACTTCCTAATATACTATTCTAGTGCCAAGAGGAAAAACCAATTTAATTAGTTGAAAAGTAAAGTATTATAGATATTGTAGTAAATCAAGGTGTTCCCTATTTGGGATTTTATTCCAGTTTTGGGAGTAGCTTTATTGCTGTTTTTACCAGTAAAACTATCAGTATTTCCGACAAGTTTATCCAAAGACTAAAAGTAGTTGACACTTTTAACTTCAAACTCAACTTCAACTTCAAATTATGACGTTGACCTTAAAACAGGCTGTCAACATCTTGTTTTGAGGTTGAAGTTGAAATTGAAGTTGAATTTTTTTTTAAAACAACTGTCAACCATCTGGATAAACTTGTCATATTTACTATAATTATATGCATATTACTACAAACGAAATATAGACCACTTACACCTTTTGAATATGCTGGCTTAGGAGAGGAAAAACAAGAGTCACAGCCTCTTTTATCTGTGTAGTGAGGGACTTAAATTTAGGTTCATTTATATTTTCCTTTTTGATCATTTGTTCAATTGTCTCTGATTGTAATTGTTGGGTTTTCATTCCCAACATCATAAAATTAGGTTTGAGTCGATGAGCCGTATTGTGAACTATTTCCCAGTCTTTTTCAACAATAGCAGTTTCTAAAACCTCTAAAGCATTTGGAATTTCCTTTAAAAAAGTATGGACCATATCTCTTACAAACTGCTCATCCCCATTACTAAAATTATATAAATAATCTAGATTGAAATTTGGGGTAGTAACCTGTTTATCTTCTACTTCAGGTATTGCTAGTTTTGGTTTTTGTGATTCTTTATTCATTAGATAATAGATTTTGGCGTTACGTACTAGACTTGTTCTCAATTCTATGATGCACTAGTCGTTTCTTTAAGCATTCGATAAATAGTGGATTTCCCAATATCCAGTTTCTTAGCGACTAAGAGTACATCATTTTCGTATTTTTGCAAATAGAATTGAACGATCTTTTGTTTGTAGGATTCCATAGACATCTCTTGCGTCAAAAAACCAACTTCTTTTTTAATACTATTGAATTGTATATCATCTGCTTGTATCAAATCATCCGTTGCCAGAATAGCAGAAAGATCCACAATAGCTTTTAGTTCTCGGACATTCCCTGGAAAAGAATAATTCAATAATTTATTTTTAGCTTCTTTGGAAAAAGAAATATTTCCTATTGGATTGTCTTTGAGGAAATCATTTAGAAAATGTTGAGCCAACAAAATAATATCTTTACCTCTTTCTCTGAGCGGAGGTAATTGAATATTTAAGCCTAAAAGTCTATAATATAAATCTTCTCTAAAACTTCCCTGACGAACTTCTGCGGCCAGATCTTTATGGGTTGCAATTAAAATTCTCGCATCGTATTTAATAGACTGCTCTCCTCCAAGCCTTCTAACTTCTCGTTCTTGGATGGCTCTTAATAATTTTGCTTGGATATTTAAATCCATTTCTGCTATTTCATCTAAAAATAAAGTCCCTTTATCTGCCAATTCAAACTGTCCTTTTTTTCGGGTATTTGCACCAGTGAAGGCACCTTTTTCATATCCAAACAATTCACTTTCTAATAATTCTTTTGGAATGGCACTCATATTGACCGCTATGAACGGCCCGTTTTTTCTACTCGAATTATGATGTATTGCTTTTGCTATTACCTCTTTTCCTGTTCCAGTTTCTCCAGTAACGGAAACAGTAATATTAGTTGTAACTGCTTTTTTCAACAATTGAAAAACCCGTTGCATGGAAGTACTAGACCCAATAATAGATTTATCAAAATGGAATTTTTGATTTAATTGAGTCTTTAGATGGGCAATTTCTTTCTGTAGATGTAATTGCTTTTTTGCCCTTGCAATGCTATTTATTAAGCGACCTTTGGTTTCCTCATCTTTTGTGATATAATCATAGGCACCATCTTTAAGTAATCTTACTGCCGTTGTAATATCTTGTTGCCCTGATAAGATGATTACTATTGCTTCAGGATTATAATTTTTTATCTCTGTTAATAATTCTTCTCCCTTGATATCGGGTAGATTATAATCTAAGGAAATAAGATCTGGTTCTAAATGGAGTTGAGCGACACATTCACTACCAGTAGAAAATACATGAACCTCATGATCGGGATTTAACTCCATAACGTATTTGACCATCCGTTGGTACATTGGATCATCCTCTACAACAAATATTTTAGTACTGGTTTTAGCTTTCATCGGTGATTTCTTTTTTACAATTTCAGTATTTAGTTATGGGGATAGAATTGCCTTAGAACCTAGTGTTTTGTAACAACTTTATTATTGGGCTTGTTCAGCAATAGCTGATGAGGCGAGATGGAGTAAAATTAAATTTTTGCCCATATCATCTATCAAGATGCCGCCGAACAAGTCTATTAATGATTCTCTATACAAATAAACAGGAAGGGGATTTATTCGGGGAATTAGCTTTTCTGATCTGGATAGGAAAGGTGTTCCTAATACTATTCAATAATTACACCAGTTTCCCAATTTTAAAATGCTTTCCCAATATGGGAACACATTGATTTTTTGATCTCATTTAAGTCGTTGATAATTAACAGATTAACTTATTGGTATAAGCTTGGCAATTAGATGACTAAATAATGAATTACAAATTACTATTACAAAATACTTTTTATCTAATTATTATTTGTTTTATAAAAAATAACCCTAAGCAGATCAAAATCAAGTGCAGTTTGCATTGATTGGGAAAGGACAACAAAAGAAAAACTAGATATAAAGATAAGCGAATATCGCTTATCGAAAAATTTGATTCTCTCTATTAATTGGATGGACCGAGAAGCTCTTATAAACTATTATAGAGCTTCTCAGGTCTTCTTTTTCACTTCTCATCAAGTAACAACAAAACAATAACTTCCGCATCTGCCTCTATTCTTTTCCAGTTTGAGAAACTTAAAAAAAAGTCCGTAGCCCCAAGTTAGACAATATTTTTTAGAAGACCATTTTAAACTTTATTTTATACTGGTGATTGGACCAGCACGACTTCCTTCTATGTTGTAAACCCGCTATTTCTTTTTTTCTCTTTTGTGCCTTTTGTAGTTCTACCATTTTTTGTCCAGTAGTGTGATTCATTATGTCTTGATAGCGACTTAATATTTGAATATTCTACGCTACTTATCTACCATAATTAATATCTTGCATTTATTATCTCCTCGTTACTTATAGACTTGTTCATAATCAATTCTTATTTATGAACAAGTCTTATGTTCAGATATTATTTATATATGATCGCCAAATCTTGGTTTAGTGTTTTATTGTCCTTTTGCTGCTTATTTTTAAGTACTTCTCTTACCGCTCAATCATCAACGGATACCACAGCCATCGCAAAGAACCGAATCTTTGGCCTGCCCATTGCCTTTTTTGCACCAGAAACAAACTGGGGCTTTGGTGTTGCTGGTATTGCTACCTTTCGCCTGAAAGGAGAACCTGCTACTTCTCAACCTTCCCAATTACAACCAGGATTTGCTTATACGCTTAACAAGCAATGGTTGATCTATCTACCTTTTCAATTATTTAAGCAAAACGAACAGTATAAATTGTATGGAGAATTGGGTTATTATTTATACACCTATCAGTTCTACGGTGTCGGGAATGCTACCTTAGAGGAAGATCTAGAATTTTATGATGTCGACTTTCCTAGAGTACGAATTAATCTTTTAAAGCAGGTATATCCAAATTTATTTGCTGGAGTGCGCTATTGGATGGATAATTTTCAAATCAAAAAAATCGAAGCAGATGGTTTATTAGAGACAGAGAATATAGCAGGAAATGCTGGCGGATTATTGTCAGGTTTGGGAGTAGTGCTAAACTATGATACTAGAGATAATATTTTCTTTCCTAGAAAAGGTATTTTTGCAGAAGTAGTCGGTTTCTCAAATGGGGCTTACCTTGGTAGTGATTTTAATTTCAATAAATTATATATAGATTTTAGTTCCTATATTAGTGTCAAAAATCAAGTTTTTGCTTTTAATATATATTCGGAATTAACAAACGGTACTGCACCATTTAATCAGCTATCCTTATTGGGTGGACCCAAAAGAATGCGTGGACATTTTGAGGGACGATTTCGAGATAATCATTTTATTACTTTACAGACGGAATATCGATTTCCTCTATTTTTTAAATGGCTTAGAGGAGTAGCTTTTGCTGGGGTAGGGGAGGTAGCACCTACAATTGGAGATTTTGAATTAGCTAATTTTAAATACCACTATGGCACAGGTTTACGCATACTGATAAACGCTAGTGAGCAAGTATATATGCGTGTGGATGCTGGATTTGGAAAAGAGACTAGTGGATTTTATGTGACGATAGGGGAAGCGTTCTGACCTTTGACAGCGCAGCAATCTGACTTCTAAATATTAATAATGATGAACAACCCAACAATCAGTATCATTATCCCAACTTTAAATGAGGCACAAACAATAGGTCCATTAGTGAGTCATTTATTTGCACACAAAGAAGCGTGTTTAGAAGAGATAATTGTAGTGGACGGTGGCAGTAAAGATGATACGGTATCTGTGGCTAGAGCAGCAGGGGCAACAGTCATAACTTGTTCCAATTGTGGGCGAGCTCCCCAGATGAATAAAGGGGCGGCAGTAGCGAAGGGGAGCATTTTGTATTTTGTGCATAGTGACACGACGCCTCCTGCTAGTTACTTAAAAGATATACAATCAGCGATAAAAGAGGGCTATAAAATTGGTTGTTTCAGAGGACGTTATAGAGGACGAAATCCTCTGCTAAGAATCAATAGTTTTTTTACCCGTTTTAATAAGTTGTGGTGTCGAGGAGGAGATCAAACCTTATTTATTACTCGTTCCTTTTTTGAAGAATTGGGCCAATATAGACCTGACTGTGTCATTATGGAAGAATATGAATTGATTCAAAAAGCACAGAAATTGGCTTCCTTTAAAATCATTCCGAAAGAAGTAGTTGTTTCTACTCGAAAATATGATGAACGGCCCTATCTTCGAGTCCAGTGGGCTAGCTTGGTTGTTTTTAGAATGTATAATCGAGGTGTGAGGGGTGCACTCTTACAAGATACTTATAAGCGGTTGTTGGGATAAATTATATACTAATTTTCCGTTTCCGAGCCACCACCGACCAAGTCTCCATCACTCGATTCTCTCGCACCACTTGCGCCTCTTCATGCAAAGCCACAGACGGGCATACATGATAAGGTACACCGTAAAAGACATCCCCAACCCGAATAGCATCCCAATTTTTTACCTTTAAAACTAAATGCTCTTCACTATGTCCAGTCGCCTCATAGTCTTCCAAATTTAAAAAATGAATTCTCTTGGCTAATGGATTTTCAGAACCAACTGCCTTATGCCCCAAGTCTAAAGTAATGATACCTTCTGTCGGTTTAGAAATCACCCGAGTCATCAAGATAGCTGCCCATTGATAAGGTGTTTCAGAAACCATTTGGCTATACCCATAATCCCAAAATAGGGTAGTGCCTGGGCTACAGTAAACGTTTGTTCGCTCCGCCGCTGCCGAAAAAGAAGGCGACCCCCCACTTATAATAATTGGCTGTATACCCAACGCCCCTTCGATTTGTTGGCATAGACTATAAACAGGTTGAAAAGCTTCATGACTTTTTGTAACTCGCTCCTTCACATCGGCACTTCTAAATTGGCCATCATACACATGCAAGCCTTTAAAATTTAGAAAAGGAATCTTATCCAAAGATTGGATAAATAAAAAAGTATCTTCATTCAATGGAAAACCCGAACGGTGCATGCCATTATCTACATCTAAATAAACATTTGCTGGTCGATTGATCGCTTCAAAAGCCGTCGCCAGTTGTGTAGCAGAATCTAGATTATCCACTAACGAAGCAATGGTAGCATCGGGATATTGTTGAGCCAATTGTACGAATCGTTGAATATTAGGCCCTACTAATTGATAGGCAACAAGTACTTCTTTTGCCCCAGCTGATAAAGTCATTTCTAACTCTGCAATGGTAGCACATTTAAAGCGTTCGATACCTGCTTTCAGCTGCATTTGCACTACTTCTTTCATCTTATGCGTCTTCACATGAGGACATAGACGCTTGGGGTCACCGCCTACTTTTTTCAACATACAATTGATATTATGCTGTATACGATCTGGAAAAACAAGTAGATTAGGAGATTCAATTGCTGCTTCGTTTTGTAGTTGGTACCAATTCATGTTCGTTTATTTTAAAATATTCTTTACCTTCAAGTTTTAAATAAGTACTTGGACGAAAGTAGATGTTTTTTTTACCACATAGGTACATAGTTCACATAGTACATGCCACACTATGTGACCTATGTACCTATGTGGTAAAATACAAACCTAGAATAAAATTGGCGCAAGCCAATACTATATAATTACCTTCTAAAACTAATTTAGATATGAGATTTATATGTATGCTTTTCTGTATTACCTTACTAAGTTGTTCGGTATCAGCACAAAAGAAATTAAAAGTCAATAACAACAAGCAATCTGTTATTGCGAATGTAGACAATAATTATAAGCAATTAACCGAATTAAGTGATAAAATTTGGTC
>CAKZUM010000756.1 GCA_937921525.1 uncultured Saprospiraceae bacterium | reverse complement strand
AATTTTAAATGAACGTTACTGTTACAAAATCAGATAAAAATATTATTGGAGAAATTACGCTCAATGGATCTAAAAGTATCGCCAATAGAGCTTTAATTATTAGAGCTTTGTGTGAGGAAGATTTTCCGATTCACAAACTATCCAACTCTAAGGATACGGTGCTAATGAATGCTTTGTTAAAAAGTGATTCAGATGTACGAGATACGGGGGCAGCAGGTACTACGTTCCGATTTTTAACAGCCTACTTGTCTATGCAAGAAGGCACACAAACCTTGACGGGTTCGGAGCGAATGAAGCAGCGGCCTATTGGTGTTTTAGTAGAAGCCTTAAGAAAACTGGGTGCGAACATAGACTATTTAGAAAACGAAGGCTATCCACCATTAAAAATACATACGCCCAATAGCTTAGGAGATTCTAATGAACTAACGATTTCTGCGGGTACTAGTAGTCAATATATTTCTGCTTTGTTGATGATCGCGCCTACCTTACCAAAAGGTTTAGAATTAACTTTAGATGGTAAAATTGTCTCTCGTCCTTACATTGAAATGACGCTGAACATGATGGGCTATTTCGGAGTACAGCATGAGTGGAAGGATCAAACCATCATCATCAAAAAGCAAACGTATCAAGCCAAGCCTTTTACTGTGGAAGCGGATTGGTCGGGTGCTTCCTACCACTATGCGATGGCGGCTTTTGCGGATAAACTAGATCTCCAATTAAATGGTTTGTTTGAAGAGAGTGTACAAGGAGATTCTGTATTGGTAGAGATGATGCAGTTATTCGGAATCAAAAGTGTATTCAATGACAAAGGCGTTCATCTTTCAAAAATGGGAACAGACTTACCGAAGTTATTTGAATGGGATTTTATTAAATGCCCAGACCTAGCACAAACGATTGCGGTCATCTGTGCAGGTTTAGGGGTTCAAGGTTTATTTTCTGGTTTGGAAACTTTACGGATTAAAGAGACGGATCGGATCACGGCTTTGCAAAATGAATTGTCCAAAGTACAGGTTTATTTATCGCCTTTACCGAAACGTTTTTCTCCAAAGTCAGATAAGGAATATTTTATGGTAGAGGGCAAAGCTGCTGTTGAAGCACCATCTTTCCCGACCTATGAAGATCATCGAATGGCGATGGCTTTTGCGCCCTTGGCGATGTTTGGAAAAATTGAAGTGGAAGAGGCCACAGTGGTGGAGAAATCTTACCCTTTGTTTTGGGAGGATCTTGGGGTATTGGGCTTTGAAGTGAAAGAGATACTGGGCTAGATTTTTTAAGAACTCACCTGCCAAGTAATAACGGCAAGTGGGCTGCACAAGCCCACTTGCCGTTGGCGCAGTGTTCGCTTTTCGTATTCTTTTTTTATTCTTTTAATTCATTCATCACATAAATCGTTGCTCTCGCTTTTCCTAACTTCTTAATTACCCCTTCCTCCGTTAAATATTTCATATCCTTTTTTAAAGTATAGGGTGTGTATTTTTTTAAAAATGAAGTAACGTCACTAATTTTTACTGGTTCGTTATCTTTAATAAATTGAAGTAATTCTTTTTGTCTATCATTGAGATAACTTTTTTTGTCTTTAATTTTCGCATATCTATCTTCTAATTTATTGATTGTTGCCTCTAATGTCCCTAAAAAAAATAATACCCATTCATTTATAATTTCCTCTTTTGCACCTCTATTTTTTTGTCCATCCATTAATGCTTTGTAATATTCTTTCTTTCTTTTTTCTATCTCGATTTCCATTGACGCATACTTCATAAAATCATAACCTTGTCTTAAAAGCAATAATGTAGTCAACAATCTTGATAACCTCCCATTCCCATCTTGATATGGATGTATTGATAAAAATTCGTAAACAAAAACTGAAATTATTAGGAGGGGATGTAACTCATCTTTCTTAAAATTTTCATTTGTCCAAGTAATAAGACTTTCCATTTCACCTTTAACTAAGAAAGGTTCCGTAGTATTAAAGATTATTTTTTGCTTTCCTCCTGGATAATTAGCTACTACTTTATTTGATAGCTTTTTATATCTACCTCTATGACTTCCATCCTTTGAACTGACTTGTAATAAGGATTTATGTAGATGGTGAATATGATTTTCCTTGATTTCTATTGAATCATAAGTGTCTAAAATTAAATTGAGTACATCATAATATCCAAATACCTCTTGTTCGTCTCGAGTCTTAAACGATGTAATTTTTACAGCGTCAATCAATTGTTTGACTTCTCTGTCTGTCAAACTAGACCCCTCAATTCTCGTAGAAGAACCAATACTTTCAATTGTTGCTATTTGTTTTAATTCTTTGAGATAGATTGATTCTTTTACCTCTAGTCCAGTCCATTTTCCTTTGAAAGAATCTATAAATGCTATCTTCTTTATTATTTGTTGATTTGTTTTAAAATCGAATGCTAATTTTGACTCCATTTTTGAATTATTCTTTATTTATCCAATTTTTATCTGATTCAAAAATAGGGATTAAATTAAATTATCTATTTTTTATTCGATTTTTATTTGTTTTTTTT
>CAKZUM010000755.1 GCA_937921525.1 uncultured Saprospiraceae bacterium | reverse complement strand
TCACATAGTGTGACATATGCTATGTGACCTATGTATCTATGTGGTAAAATACAACCCTAGCTTTGCTTGGGCTAACTTTACAAAACTATTTAATTTACAAATTTGTGGTAAAATTAGTATCAACTACATAGATGAACTTGTCGATAAACTTGTCGAATTATTCAACTGTATACAACTTAGTCGCATAGCCCATTTCTCCATTTTCTCCTTGAAAGACTACTTGGATTTGGAAAGTACTTTTATCATCCGTTTGATAATAATTGAAGTTGGCCTTACCACTGCCATCTGTCGCCGTATCAGGATTCCAATAAACTTGTGGTCGGAAAAAAGGCTGTCTACTATCTTTTATATCGGAAGGATTAAAGAGCGGAAAATCTGCCGCCTCTTGTATGCCTTGTATAGTAAAGTTATTCTTGGATTCTTGTACAGGTAATTTATTCAGCTTTTCATATGTAGTAATCTTAGCAACTCCATTACTACCAAAAATTTTATAATTCTTATTCAAATCCTTAAGTCGATAAAATAACTCTACTTCGGCAACATCCTCCATTCTCATTCGAGCCACATAGTTACCATCCCTAGTTGCAATATTATCAATAATAAAAAGTGGCTTCCCTCCAAAGAATTTATCAGAGGTCTGATTAGAAGGGTTATACATTTTTGCCGCATAAGTACTATCTGGTTTGAACTCAAATCGAAGAGGACTCAAATTTTCTTTAAAGAAAATGTACATGTACTCAAAGTATTCATATTCTTTAATATTCCAAGATTGATTCGCCTTTTGCTTTACTATTTTAGCTTTAGTTGGAGTGATCTCTATGTTACTTTCTAATGCCGCATAATATTGAAAAATTTTCTTTCGCTGCTTACTTAGTGCAACATAATTAGCGACTCTATTATTGATTGGTAATTCTCCATTGTTAGCTGCAATACTTTGTTCCAATTGAACACCGATATTTTCAACAGATTTAGGATCTCCCAAAAATTGAATAATTTTGTCCCCATTAAATACTGGCAACTTCATTCTGAACTTTCCTCCTTCTTTAACTTTTGCATAATAAATCTGAGCATCCGTTGCGGAAAAACCTCCTATCACACTATTTTCTGCACTCCCTCCAGCTAGGTTACTGACGGTTCCTGTCAAGTATAAATCTTTCTTATACTCTCCACTACCAGCAATATTAGTACTTTGAACGATTCCTCCGTTTACCAATTCTTTGTCTACTACTGCAATAGATAAATTACCTGCAATAGGTTGTCCAGCAGCATTCGTAACACTAACAGAACCAGCTACTGCCTCTCTCTGCTGATAGCTATTTTTAGGTAAATTAATAACTACTTTAAGATCATTAGCTAATGGAGAAGCCGTTTCTTCTATAGTCACTTCCATGCTATTAGAATCTGGAGCAACAGGAGGAGCCATTCCTTTTAAGTCATTATAAATAGGAACAGACACTTCGCCCAATACAATGGATTGGTCTGTATTTTTATCTACCCCTGAAAATTGTAAAGTATACATCCCTGATTCTGCATCAAATGGAACTTTATAATAACCATTGAAATGCATCTGCCCGTTGTTTTGGTAAAACATAGTACCAATGACCTTCCCTTTTTGATTGGCGATCAAACAGCTAATCGTCACTTCTTTTTCTTTAAATTCTTTACCTAGATATAGTTTATACCAAATCACCTCCCCCGTAACATAGAAGGATTTATCTAAATGGATATAGCTAGTATTATCTTCCAAATCAGATACAGAAGCTACTGTAATATCTGAACAAAAGGCAATCATCCATATTGTCAAAAAAGAATACAAAAACCGTTTGCTATATGGAAATACGAAAGTGATATTATTCATTGTTAATTGATAAATTAGTCAAGAACTGTAATCGTAGTTACTCTACCCACCAAGAAGGAATCATGGTTGTTGCTCCTGTGGTTGTTAAGCAATTACAGCAGTCACTTGGTGCTTGCCCATTTTCAGATGGCGGAGCTGGACAAAACTTGTTTGGATTATTAGCAAATTCAGGAGAAACAAAAACTCTCACGGCTTTTTCTTCAGTAGCATAGAAATAGCCAAAAACTTCATCGTTTTCATCGTTAGGATTCGAAAAATTAGTTTTTACTTTTCCTGCAGGTGGCTCAAATAAATCTCCTGTTCTAGATAATACTTTATTTACTTGTGACCAATATTCAAAGGCCGTAGGAGTCATGGATTGCTGCAATACAGTTAAGTAATACCCTTCTGCAAAAATACTATTAATAGAAGTTTCATAGAGCGTAAAATCTGTAACAAAATTACTACTTAGATTAGGACCATCTATCGGAATAAAGTTAGTCGTTGGAGAGGCAGATATATAACAAGCTTTGTTGGTATCTTCGATTCTAATAGGTCGACATGCGAACGAGCTATAAGATTCTGCAGAATCAGAATACCTATAGGTAGATTCTAATTCCCATAGCATTTTCACATTCCCAGATCCCTCCGCTATTTCTAATGGGGTATCCATTGTAAAAGCCAAAAATTCTCTATCAACCAAATCACCAAGGCTATTAACACTTTCTTTAATAACCTTCTGTACCTTCAACTCTACGGGAGTGGGAACTGGCATAATCGACTCTATTTCCGATTCATACACTCTATTATCAAATAACTCTATTCTAAGACTATAATTCTTACCATAATCAATGACCATCTGCTCATCAGTAATCTCCATTTCAAAAACACCATCCCTTGAAGAATCAATTGATAAGCGATTGCCATCCTCGTCTATTAAATCCACCACCTTGGCATTAATCAATCGTGCATTTTCCGCAAAATCAAAAACCTTTCTAATGGTAATTCTTATATAATTGGGGCTGCCTTTTACTAGTTTACCTTGAATAGCGATTCCATTTTCAATAGTGGCAGGTCGATCAAAATCTATCTGATCTAAACAACTAGAAATTAGTAGCGCAATAATGAGTAGCTTTCCAAATATAGGAAGAAGGCTACTTTGTTTATTTTTTTTCAAATACATAAAACTTAATTTAGAATTAATTTCTTTTGTTCTTTGGCAAAGAACCATTTCCTTTTACTCAATCCACCAACTTGGTTTGTCTGTCGTAGAATTTTGAAAAGACAAACAATTGCAACATTCTGGAGGTGCTGCTCCGAAAATGATAGGTTCTGGACAAAATAGTCGTGGATTATCCGCAAGCTCTGGTGACAGCATTAATCCTACTATAGGATTTCAAAATTGAAAGTAACTGCAGGAAATACAGAACCTAAAATAGCTAATTTATTTGCTTGTGGAATATTAAATGCTCCTTGTGTGTAATACACAGAGAAGGCATTTTTTCGACCATAAACATTATATAAAGAAATCGTCCAACTCGTTTTAAACTTAGCGGTTTTCTTATATCCTTGATCGATCGTATAAGCAATATCCATTCGATGGTAGTCTGGTATTCTCACTTGATTTCTTTCTGCATATATAGGAATAGCTAAACCTCTATCCGTTACATAATTTCCTAAAGGAGGAGTCGCTGGACGCCCTGTGGAATAATTGAAATTTACCGTTACCGTGTGTCGTTTATTCGG
This sequence comes from uncultured Saprospiraceae bacterium, assembly GCA_937921525.1. GTDB lineage: Bacteria > Bacteroidota > Bacteroidia > Chitinophagales > Saprospiraceae > JAFMDF01. Next base: position 9,533 of record CAKZUM010000755.1, on the reverse strand, counting down.
ATTGTAATTCAGTACTAAAGAAGCATTATGGGGTTGATCAAAATTACTGCTGTACCAGTTATTTTTATTGATTCCATCTATTCGCCGTTCAGCACGAGAATAAGTATAACTCACCCAACCATTATAAGTACCTTCTTTCTTTTTAATACTCAATTCCACACCTGCTGCTCTCCCCTCTCCTGCTAATATTTCTGTTTCCAAATGATCGTTCACAATTAATTCTGCAAAATCTTTATAATCAAATGCATCATCTATCACTCTAGCAAATAGCTCCACAGAAGTCTCGATATTATTATTATTAAAATTCTGAAAATATCCAGCTGATAAATTATGCGAGCGTTGTGGCTTGATATAATTCGTTGATAATTGAAATTGATTGGTCGGCGTTGGTGTATCTGAGTTATAAATTTGATTAACGTATTGTGCTGTACGGCTATACCCCAATTTTACAGATTTGTCTGCGCTCAGTCGGTATCGAAGAGAAATTCTAGGTTCTAAAGTACCATAAGAGGCAATCACGCCATCTTCAATATTGGCACCTATTGCATTATCAAATCCTAAAGTAGGATCATTGTCTCTATACTGATAAATTGTTTTCGGTCCTAAAAATTGGTAATAAGAAAATCTTAATCCACCTGTCACCAATAAACTAGAAGAAACCTCATATTCTGTATTGATAAAAGCAGCAGACTCCAGTCCTTTCTCTTCTTCTAGACGCTTAGGCAATACATCTGATAGATCGCCAAAAGGTGTTCTATCTCCTGGCAAACTATTATAGAGAATTGAAGAAATACCCATATCCAACTTCATATCATTGTCCAGTGTATAGGTCAATGCATTTTTGAATTTATAGTAAGAAATATTATTTTCCAAAGCCGAGCCTGTCAACTCTGCTAAATCCGTTTGCTTACTGGTATAGGTACTAGTGGTAAGGCTGAAGTTATTATATAATTGATCGCTAAAGATAGTTTTGAAAGTGAGCTGTGCCATCCAAGTCTCATAATCAAATCCAAATTCCTGATTAAATACGAATTCATCTTGTGAGGAATAGCCTGATAAAATGATAGAGTTTTTCTTATCAATCCTATGCGTATATTTTAAATTAGCATCATAGAAAAAAGCAGAACTTCTTTTTACCGCTTCTACATTGATAGTATTTAAAATCCAATCAGAATAGGTACTTCTAAATCCTACTAGGAAACTACTTTTATCCTTTATCACGGGTCCTTCTAAACTCACCCTACTTGATACGGGGCCAGCCCCTCCTTTAATCTTGAATTCTTCAAAATTACCATCTCTTAATTCTACATCTAAAACAGAAGCTAATCGACCACCAAATTGTGCAGGAATACTTCCTTTATACAGCTCTACACTTCGTACTAAATCTGCATTGAAGGTACTAAAGAAACCTAGTGCGTGAGAGGAATTAAATATAAAACCTTCATCTTGTAGTACTAGATTTTGATCTACATTTCCCCCTCTTACATTAAAGCCAGTTGCCCCTTCCCCAATGGAACTTACCCCTGGATTCAATAAAAGCGTTTTCACCACATCCGCCTCTCCTAAAAAAGTAGGTGTTTTCTTAATATCCTTCACCTCTAAACGACTTACTCCAATCTGTGCATTCTCCACGTTCGCATCTACTGCTCTAGCAGATACCACCACCTCTTCCAAATCTACGGCAGCTTTAGGTAATTCCAAGTCTACCGTACCATCACTAAATACTTTAATTTTTTTCACCATATCAGAATAGCCGATATACTGAACCAATAATTCATATTCTCCCGTAGGGATTTCCGTTTCGTAAACACCATTAAAATCAGTAGCTGTACCTACGTTTAGTTCCGTAAAAAGAAGCGTTGCTCCAATAATGGGCTCCTTCGTTTGTTCGTCTACAATAGTACCTGTAATCTTTGCACGACCGGTGGCACTTAGATTTCTAAAATTCCCTACTACTATTGTTCGTTTATTTTCTCGCTCATTTTCATCTTCGTTTAGATTATTTTCCAAAGCTTGGTAGTAATCAGCGGAATAGCTTTCTTGGACGATATTCTGCGGCGCAAGTATAATGGCGTAATCTCTATAAGCCATGAAATCTATTGGCGTTTCCCTAAATACTTCGTAAAGTACATCGGATAAACTAGCATTTTCAAAAGTGGCCGTAATAGACTTATTAGGCAGGTCTGATTGCTTATAATAGAAAGGCACATTATTCGTCTTTTCAATTTCTTGCAAGACTTCACCAATAGATGCCCCTTCGAAGGTAGCTGTAATAGGAAGGTCTGTTATCGTTTGTGCAGACAAAAAGAAAGGGATACCTACAACCAATATGGTAGTATAGATAGTGGTAATTATTTTTTTCATACGTCAAGGAGATTCCTGTATCTAGACTTTTAAATGATTTAAAAGATCTTAAAATTTTATGATGTGTTTAGAGTATGTCTAAATTTCTACTTCCTGATTATCAGCATTTTAAGAACTTGGCTTCCCATCAAAATGGTCGCCTAGCTCGCTAGGCAACAATTTTGATACTTCGCCAAAACCTTAAACTTCTGATAATCAGTTTGTACAAATTTTAGACATACTCTTAGAACTGTCTGGGCATGATGAGATAAAACACGTGAAAGTACAAAAAAATGAAGTATGTAGGCTAAGTATATAATAGATTTTTTTTAAATAAGTTGTGAGAGAGACAATGAAAAGGGCGTATGTAAATATGATCGTATAAAAGTTAGAGTAACTCGACAAAAAGATGAACTTTGACATTTCGACGGCTTAAGATCTTTATAGCGCGATGGTTTAAGTTTGTAACTTAAACCGCTTATGAGGCTATTTCCAAAGCTAAAATTACTACTTGCTATCAGAAGATGACGGAGTTATTGTTTTATCGTTACTTAAGTTGTATTTCCACAATAGGGATTAATATTTCAACTCTAGTACCTATCGGTTCTTTAGTAAAATTATCAACAAGATCAATTGTTTTAATATAATGACGGTCTGTGGTGTGGTTATGCAATACCCTTAACCTTTCTTCCGTAATTTTAGTCCCCTTTGACTCATGCTTTCGGTAACCATCATCCAAAGATTGTAATTCTCTTGCCTTGTCTCTACCAATGCCATTATCCTCGACAATACATAGCATAGAGTAATCATCAATTAATTGAAATTCAATCTTAACCACCCCCATTTCTCTATTACGTAGTCCATGCTCGATAGCATTCTCCACATAGGGTTGAACGATCATTGTCGGAATACCGAAAATATCTGGTTCAATCTCAGGATCAATCGTAATCTGATGTTTCAATTTATCTTTGAACCTCAATTTTTCATTAATCACTAAATAATCTCCTAAAAACTGGACTTCTTTCTCTAAGGAAATGACTTCTAAATCAGAATAGTCTAAACTTTGACGCATCAGATGAGCAAATTTGGCCAAATATCTAGAAGCATCTTTTAACTCATTAGAAGTAATATAATTTTGTATGGAGTTTAACGCATTGTACATAAAATGCGGATTCATTTGCGCTCTAAGGGCTTTCAACTGCAGACTAGACGCTTGTAAGCGTAACATTTCGGCTTCTTGTCGCCGCTTTTCTGACTCATACTTAACTTCTAATTCTAATATTTTTCTACTGTTTAGTTTTTCTTTCCGTTTTTGCTTGACTGTTTCGTTTAATATCAGGTACTCGTAAGCATTTTTATACTCTCCAACCTCCGCATAAAATGCAGAGATATTTCGACATATTTCTGCATACATCTCTCCATCCCCTTTCTTATTCGCATAGCTGAAAGCTGTAATAAAATGCTCTTCCGCCTGTTCTCTATTGCCTAAGATTGTATGTAGTTTAGCTCGCCAATTCTCAATGTTTACAAAGTTAGAATAGTTCGTTTCTGGGTTCTCTCGATAGAGTTGTTCCGCCATATCATAACAACCTGGCACTTCATCATACCGCTCTTGAAGGAAATAACAATAGCCTAAGTTCGCATAAGCACCAGCTCGCGCATCATTATTTAAAATATCTGTTATTTCTATTGCTCTGCGGTAATATTGCTCTGCTTTAGAGAGATTATTTAAACCCATAAAAGCCTTACCCACATTCAAGTAATGCCATGATAAGCGCGTACCTAAGTTATGTTCATGGCAAACTTCTAAGGCCTTTAAATAGTTTTTAACCCCTTTTTCCATATCCTTAGAAGACTGCTCATAGCAATTTCCTAAGCCACTATGAATCAAGGATAAAAAGTAGGCATCTTTAAGAGACAAGGGTGGTTTGACTGTATTAAATTCTTTATCAGCTTCTAAGAATTTTTCTACTGCTGGGCCATAATCGCCATAGTAGAGATTAATATAGCCCTCCCTACAAATGAGTCGTCCACGCAGGATTTTATCGGGATACCGATTTAGATAGGCTCTGGCTTGATCTACATAATCATGTGCTTCCTTTAACTTATCCAAGTTGATATAAATTCCTGCAAAATCAATGTATAGCTCTGCCTGTTGCTTCAAATCTCCTTCGTCTTTAATAATAGACAAAGCTTCTTTGAAGTGATGTTCCGCAATTGGATAATTATAAAATTGATTTTCAATAAAGGCAGCGTAAAGGTGGTAATTGGCTTCTAACCGTGGCGTTTTCTCCTCTTGTAATAAAGAATACTGTTCTGTAAGGAGTTCCTTGGCTCTATGAATGTTAGTATAAGCATACTTACTAATCAGTTGGTCAATGATATTAGCTTTTGCGATATTGCTAATCTCGTATTTTAGATCTGCTTCTAATTGGTTGACATTGACAAAACGCGTCATTTACTTTTTTTGGCTTGGTTGGAAAGATTTAAGTATTAGACCTAATTCTGAATGGAGAATTGTGAATTGATAATGCCTATAAAACGTTGACAATCAAGACTCAATTTTCGCTGTACAAAAAAGATTGTAATAAACACTATTAAGGAAGGAATAAAATACAAAGCGGGCCGCATTGAAAAGACAATGAAGCCCGCTTTAAGTTCTTAACCCGAAGAAATTTGCTAGCTATTGCGGGGTTGAGCCTCCACAAAATCCACCCCAAATAGGAGCGGGAGCTTTTGTAGTATTCTTTCCACCGATAATGATTATTTTCTTATCGTCATCAAGAATATTGCTATCTGCCCAGCCTTGGATATTTTTTTTAACATCCTCGAGACTAGTTTTATTATTTCCCATAGCTTTAATTTGTTTATGGCAATTTCGAAAAATTACCAGTTTCTCAAAGTAATAAACCTTTTACTAAAGGTAAAGATACGAATTTTTGAAATTTATCAAAAAATCATTTTCTTTTTTTTGATAAATTTCATCATTTTCTCAAAATTTAACACTAATAGGCACAATAATCCTTGTTTTCCATATTTAACTTAACCTATTTCTCGACATTTTTCCTCTAACCACTTCTGTTCTTCTTTTGAAAGATGAGGTAATAATTGGTCCTCCACTTCTTGATGGTACTGATTAATCCAATCAATTTCTAGATCGGTTAGTAGTTTTAAATCTATTAATTTTTTATCAATTGGGAATAAGGTGATGGTTTCAAATCTTAAAAAATCACCATATTCATTCGTCTCATCATCAACTGTTAACATTAAATTTTCTGTTCTAATACCAAATTCACCTGTTTTATAAAATCCTGGCTCATTAGAGGTAATCATTCCCTCCTCTATTGGAGTCAATCCGCCCCTCGATGCAGTAGTGGTAAAGCCTTGTGGGGGTTCGTGTACATTTAAAAAGAACCCTACCCCATGCCCTGTACCATGTCCGTAATCTAAGTGATTTCGCCATAAAGCTTGTCGAGCAAAGGCATCCATTTGTATTCCTTTTGTTCCTCTTGGAAAAACCAAAGTAGCAATTGCAATATGTCCTTTTAGGACTAAGGTATAGCACTTCTTTTGTTCCTTCGTTGCCCGGCCCAAGGATATGGTTCTAGTAATGTCTGTCGTTCCATCCTCGTATTGACCACCTGAATCTATTAGCAATACCCCTGATTTTTCAATAGCGGCACAGGTTTCAGGCATGGCCCTGTAGTGTACAATGGCCCCATTGGCATTATACCCAACTATAGCCGCAAAACTTTCTCCATGATAAAAACCTTGTGCGTTTCGATAGTACGCTAACTGCTCCGCCACTTCACACTCCGTTACGGTTCGGCTCTTCAACTCTTTTTCTAACCATCTGTAAAATTTCGTCAGGGCAACGCCGTCTCTAACCATTACTGCCTTCATATGTGCTATTTCTACCTCATTTTTGATCGCTTTTAACTGCATAGCAATAGTCGGCGCATAGATCAGTTTGTCCGTATCAATCAGGCTATGAAGATGGGCATTAATCTTATCTGGGTCCACCAATATTTTACCATTAAGCTCTCTTAAAAACTGATCTAGTCCATCATAAGGTTTTATGACTATAGCCAATTTATCAAAATCTTTACGCAAACTATCGGGTACTTTCTGTGGATCAATGAATAAATAACTGACCTCTTTTCCAATCACCGCATTCGCAATAGCTACTGGATTAAAGGCAACATCTTTGCCTCTTATATTAAAAGTCCAAGCGATGTCATCTAAAGTCGTCATCAGATGATGGGTCGCACCATAAGTTTCCATTTTTGCTTGAATAGCTCTTATCTTTTCTTTTCTGCTTTGCCCTGCAAACTTTTCTTTATGGTCAAAAATGGGTGTATTCGGCAAATTTGGACGATCTTCCCAAATTTCTGCTATCAAGTCTTGCGTCGTATCGACCGTAATCCCTTTGGCAGCTACCTTATTTTTCAATGCTTTTACCTGCCCAACCGAAAAATTTTTCCCGTCTAATCCTATAACTGCATTATTAGTAAGATGGTGATTTAGCCAATCTAAATGCTCTGGTGCATGAGGAACTACCTGCTTTTGTAAAGTAATTCCAGTCCCTTTCAATTCGGTATCTGCTTGTAAAAAATACCTAGAGTCGGTCCATAAAAAAGCGGCTTTAGCAGTTACCACCACAATTCCTGCCGAACCTGTGAAACCAGAAATCCAATTCCTCGAATTCCAATGTTCCGCTACATATTCGCTCTGATGCGGGTCACTACTAGGTATTAGGTAAGCATCTATTCCTGCATTTGCCATCGCTTTTCTTAGCGCGCTTATTCTTTTTTTTATCTGACTCATACTTTTTATATTGTAAAACCATAAATATACTATTCTCTACAATAAAGTAAAATTGGATTTACTACTTTTGTAGGAGAAGTTAAAATAAGTAAAGACATAGAACAAATAAATGGACATTTTTCCATTCCACGCATACTATCCAGATTTAGACCGAATTGAATCAAAAGATACCTTTTTCAGTAAGGTCAAAGAAAAGTATGTAGATTTTAAAAAGGATAATTTTTTTAAAAAATTACCCCTTGAAGGACTTTTTATTAATCGAATTCATACACCCAATGGCACCTTTACGGGGCTAATAGGGACTATTCCTGTCCAAGAATATACGAATGGAAATATCCTGCGTCATGAATTAACTATTGCTAGCAAAAAAGAAAAAACGGCTCAATTGTTATTAAAACGCCAAGCAAGTATAAAACCTATTTTGCTTGCCTATCCTGCTGTTTCTCAGATAAGTCAAATACTCCAATCTTACATAGCGGAAAATCCTGTTTTTCAAAAAATACATCTACCTTCTTCAAACGAAGTTCAAGAATATTGGAAGATAGATCAACCCAATATCTTGCTCGCTTTACAGAAGCTATTTAAAGAACATGTTTCCAAAACATATATTGCTGATGGCCACCATAGAGCTGCTACGATGCAATTGTTAAAAGAGCGGTTTCAACAAAAACAAATAGCACTTGATTATGGACATATACTAGTCGCTTTATTTGACTCTAATCAACTAAAAATTTATCCCTTTAATAGAATTGTCAAAGTGTTAGATCGAATTTCTCCTACTGCTTTTTTAACAGCATTATCCGAGTTTGCTACTTTTAAGTTAGTGGATAGTCCCAGCTTGCCTCAAAAAAAATTTACCTTTCTATTTTTGCTTAACAAAAAATGGTATCAAGCTCAATGGAAAGCGTCTCTATTGACAGATAAGTACAATAAATCTAATTTATTGGATGTTCAGCTATTAAATGATTTCGTTTTAGACAAAATACTCGGCATAACAGACGTCCGCACAGATACAAGAATCAGCTATCAAGAAGGAACAAGCGGATTGGCTGGTCTGGAAGCAGCTACTGAGAAAAATCCAGATACCATTGGTTTTCAGCTATACCCAATTCCTGTAGCAGACTTTATTCATCTATCTGATCAGCAGCAGTTACTTCCTCCTAAATCTACGTATTTTATGCCTAGAATTAAGAATGGGATGCTAGTCAAACAAGCAAAATTCATTAAATAATTAGGCTCCTCCTTTACAATATCATCATTCAATTGTATCGCTTAGGCATAGGCATTGCAGCGCTATGGCAACCTAAAGCGAAAGCTTGGATAGCAGGCAGGCAGCAGCTATTTATACATATTCAAAATACCTTTAAAGAGGCACCAAAACAAGTAATCTGGTTTCATTGCGCCTCTCTTGGAGAATATGAGCAAGGCCGCCCATTAATGGAGCGTATTAAAGAAGCACAGCCTGAGCAAAAAATTGTGCTAACCTTTTTTTCTCCTTCTGGATATGAAACGAGATCGCATTTCAAAGGTGCAGATTATGTGTACTATTTGCCCTTGGATACCTCTAAGAATGCTGCTCAATTCATTCAATTGATACAACCTAAATATGTGGTGTTTGTAAAATATGAATTTTGGTATCATCATCTATCTACGCTGGCATCACACAATATTCCGACCTATTTAATGGCTGGTATTTTTCGATCTAATCAGTTTTTCTTCAAATGGTATGGTCGTTGGTATCTTAAAGTGTTGAAGAATTTTTCCCATTTATTTGTTCAAGAAGAATCTTCCAAAATATTACTAGAAAAATTTGGCATTACTAATGTCAGCATTGCAGGAGACCCACGAATTGATCGAGTCATTGATATTGCGCAAACAGCCAACCATTTTCCTATAATAGAAGACTTTAAACAACAAGATTTACTCTTTATCATAGGAAGTGCCCATCAGAAAGATATAGCCTTACTGTTACCTTTTATTCAAAAGAATAGTACTTGGAAAATATTGATCGTGCCACACGAGGTGGATCAAAAATCGATTAAATATATTCAAGGTTTATTACCCAATGCGCAGTTGTATACGGACATAGAATCGACAAAGTGTCGGACACCTTTGGAGGTATCCGACACTTTGGTTCCCAATTTTTCAAAGGATGAGCAAAAAAACAATAACCTACTGATAGTGAACACAATAGGCCTATTAAGTCAACTTTATCGCTATGCCAATGTTGCTTATATAGGCGGAGGGTTTGATACAGGTATCCATAATATATTGGAGCCTGCCATTTTCGGCATACCTATCCTTATTGGTCCTAAATACCATAAATTTGAAGAAGCAAAAGCATTGATAGATCTTGGAGGCGT
>CAKZUM010000754.1 GCA_937921525.1 uncultured Saprospiraceae bacterium | reverse complement strand
TGTCGGGTCGTCCGTCGTACAGACAACTTCTACTTTTTTACTTTTTAATAAATGTTGGGTAGAAAAATTAGCCTGTCTGAGTTGAGCATTTGTCTTTTCAAAAATGGCTGGACCACTTTCTTTATCCAACAAATCAGTAATGCCAAAATAACGTTGTAGTTCTAAATGTGTCCAGTGATACATTGGATTTCGCATCGTATATGGGACAGTTTCTGCCCACTTTAAAAATTTCTCCTCCTCACTCGCATTTCCTGTGATATACTTTTCAGCGATTCCATTAGCCCGCATGGCTCGCCATTTATAGTGATCGCCTTTTAGCCATACCTCCGTAATCGTATTGAATTGCTTATCTGTTGCAATCTGATCAGGAGGCAAATGATTGTGGTAATCAATGATGGGCAAATCAGCTGCATGATTGTGGTATAAATCCTGTGCTGTATTGGTTTCTAATAAAAAATGTTCGTTTAAAAAGGGTTTCATAGTTGCATGTTTCTAACGATTCCTAATTCTAAACCTCTTAGTTCTGCCAAGCCTCTTAATCTTCCGATAGCCGAATAACCCGGGTTTGTTTTTTTCCTCAAATCGTCCAACATCTTATGGCCGTGGTCTGGTCGCATAGGTATTGATGTGGTTTGTTTTTGTTGTATTTCCAATAAAGCTTTCATTACTTCATACATATCCACATCCCCGTCTAAATGGTCTGCTTCGTGAAAGTTGCCTGCTGCATCTCTTGTAGTAGCTCTTAAGTGAATGAAGTTGATTCGATGTCCGAGACTGCGCACCATGTTAGGTAAGTCGTTATATGGACGTACCCCAAAAGAACCTGTACAGAAACATAATCCATTGGCTGGACTATCAACCGTTTCAACAATTTTTCGGGCATGGCTTTCTGTACTAACGACCCTAGGTAAACCAAATAGCGGGAAGGGGGGATCATCGGGATGAATGGCCATCTTAATGCCCACTTCATCTGCTACAGGAATTATTTCTTTTAAGAAATGGAGTAAATGTGCTTGTAATTTTGCTTCGCCTATATTCTCATAAGTATCTAAGACCGCTTGAAATTTTTCTAAGGAGGGAACACCTTCTGTCGTTCCACCGGGCAAACCTGCTATAATATTTTGAGTTAAGGTAGTTATTTCTTCCTTGCTCATCTGTTCGTATCTCGCTTTGGCTTTTTCTTGTTCTGTTGCCGAATATTCATTTACTGCATTCGGTCTTTTTAAAATATATAAATCGAAAGCAGCAAAAGCATCGGCTTCAAATCGAAGTGCAGTAGAACCATCTTGCATTGGATAATCCAAATCCGTTCTAGTCCAATCTACTACGGGCATGAAGTTATAAGTAATGACGGGAATACCACACTTCGCCAAATTTCGGATACATTGTTTATAGTTTTCAATATATCTTTTGTAGTTCCCTGTTTGTCTTTTGATGTCTTCGTGAATGGGTACACTTTCGACGACCGACCAACGCAATCCTGCGCCCTCAATTGTTTTTTTTCTTTTTAAAATTTCTTCGACAGGCCAGATTTCTCCATTCGGAATATGATGCAAAGCAGTTACAATACCCGTTGCGCCTGCTTGTCGAATATCCGCTAGGCTGACCACATCGTTAGGGCCGTACCATCGCCACGTTTGTTCTAATTTTTTCAATTGAAAATTTTTATAGGATTAGGAGTTTTTTGGACACAGAGACCACAAAGGAGACACAAAGCTGCACAGAGTCTTTTCTTTGTGTTCTCTGTGTTTGCTCAGTGCGCTCTGTGTCTAAAACTAGACTCCAGAAAAAGCACTAAACCCACCATCCACAGGCACAATAATTCCCGTTATAAAACTGGAAGCATCACTAGACAACCAAATAAGTGTACTAACTAATTCTTCTGGTTCGCCAAATCGCTTGACGGGTGTTTCGTTGACAATTGTTTGACCTCTAGCCGTTAAGCTACCATCTTCATTTGTTAGTAAACGGCGATTTTGTTCCGCAATAAAGAACCCAGGCGCAATCGCATTTACTCTAATTCCTTCTCCAAATTTATGCGCCATTTCTACCGCCATCCATTTAGTGAAATTATCAATGGCTGCTTTGGAAGCAGAATATCCTACCACTCTAGTAATTGCTTGTTGAGCTGCCATAGAGGAAATATTAATAATGCAGCCTTTCTTTTGTTCTGCCATTACCTTAGCAAAAACCATAGTTGGTAAGACCGTCCCTTTCAAATTTAAGTCCGTGACTTTCGTAAAGTCCTCCATATTCAAGCTGAAAATATCTTGGTCGGGCATAATCGTTGCCCCCTTCATATTTCCTCCTGCGGCATTGACTAGAATATCAATTCGGCCCCATTTTTTTAATACCTTATTTCTAGCATCAATCAATTGGTCTTCGTCTAGTACATCCGCAATTAAAGCCAATGCTTCGCCACCCATTGCTTCTATTTCTTCAACTGCTTGTTGTACTTTAGTAGCGGTTCGACTCAAGATTCCTACTTTAGCACCTGCGGCTACTAAACCTTTAGCCATTGCACTGCCTAACACACCTGCGCCCCCTGTAATGATGGCTACTTTTTTAGAAAAGTCAAACATTTATATTAATTTATGATTCGTGAATTTTTAATTAATTTAACGTGCCATCCAACCCCCATCTACATTGATAATCGTTCCGTTCACATAATTACTAGCATTGGAGGCTAGATAAATAACCGTTCCTACTAGATCTTCGGGGTCTCCCCAACGAGCAGAAGGAATTCGATTAATAATGGCTTCATTACGAGTAGGGTTATCTTGCAAAGCTTGTGTGTTATCTGTTTTCATATATCCCGGCGCAATGGCATTAATTTGAATATTATGAGCAGCCCACTCGTTGGCTAATGCTTTGGTAATACCTGCAATTCCGTGTTTACTTGCAGTATAAGCAGGAACGGTTATACCACCAGAATAGGAAAGCATGGAGGCGATGTTGATAATTTTTCCTGTTCCTCTGGCTATCATTTCTTGACCAACTAATTGCGATAATTTGAAGGCAGCAGAGAGATTGACTTCTATTACTCTGTCCCATTCATTTTCGGGAAATTCAACGGCTGGAAATCTAGCTATTGTTCCTCCGTTATTAACTAAAATATCTATTTGCTTTGTTTTTTTGATGGCCTTTTGATACAGTTTCTCTACTGATTTTCGATTACTTAAATCAGCTGCAATACCGATGCCTGTACCTCCTAATTTTTTAATTGCTTTAAGCGTTTTGTCGGTACCTCCTTTTCGCGAGCTACTACAAATTACGGTAGCACCAGCCTGTGCTAGGCCGATGGCAATTGCCTGTCCCAAACCTCGACTCGCACCTGTAACTAGTGCTACTTTATTTTTTACTGAAAATAAATTCATAGTTTTAAATAGTATTAAGTTGACCTACTTATGGATTCTTTAGAAATAAAAAATACCACAGAATTTTAACGGATTGAATACTCTGTGGTATATGACACTTTATTAAAACACTAGTCATGTTTTCAAAACTTTAGACTTAGTACATACTACTGGACAATTTTAGAATAGAGAGCAGACCAGCCCGACTGCCGTCAGGCGGGCGGGGAAGCGAGAACAGAGATAGATTTCGTTTAAAAAACTATGGAATTTCGTCATTTTTTAAACGAAATCTGTCTCTACTCTCTGCTCTCTATTCTCTGCTCTTTAAAATGTCCAGTAGTGTAGTAATTGATAAGATAAGTTATTGATAGCTTATTTTGGTTAAGTAAGAAAACAGGTTGTTCAGCTATGCTGGACAGCCTGTTTTTTTTGTTACTAACACAGATTTACCAAGTTTTGCAGACTTCCCAAGTTTTCAAAACTTGGTAAGTCTACGCTTAGCTATCGAAAAACCTAAACTTTTTACCTATTCCAATAAAAAACAAAATTAATATAAGACTTTTTACTTTTTTCCCGTCTAAACATATGTGACAATATTTCATCATAAGGGACTAGGAAAAAAATAACTTACCCATTCTGACTTGTTCTTTTTCTGTGTAAGAAACCCAAAAAATAGAACCGTAGCCCAGCTATGCTTCGATTTTTTGAATTACTTACACAAAAAA
>CAKZUM010000753.1 GCA_937921525.1 uncultured Saprospiraceae bacterium | reverse complement strand
ATTCATGTTCTTTAGCCTTTGTAAATAAGTATCGTTTATTATATAAACCAAATTTTCCATTTGGCTGCATCCATATCAAGCGATTGTAGTACTTATTGTCTTCTTTTATAATAAAACTCCCTGTTATCACAGCCCCTACATCAGTAGCGTGCTTATACATCCACTGGAATGTCTTGCCTGTTGGTGCTTCTGCGAGTGTTTTACAGTTATTCGTAAATCCTGTTGAAAACATTTCAGGAAGGATGATTATATCTGTTTTATCTTTTAGTGCTAGAATTTTAGGGCTAAAAGCGGCCAGATTGGCGTCAATATCTTCCCATTGTAGGTTGGATTGGATAGTTGATACTCTTAATGTGTCCATTAAATTTAGATCTGAATTATAACTATATTAAGAACCCTCCCCGACCCTCCCTTAAAAAGGGAGGGAGACGTCTGCGATTGAAAAATTCGTTTTTGGAAACGAAATTTTTTCATTTCAACGCCTCCCCCTCTTCCTAAGAGGTGGCTGGGGGGAGTTCTAGCTTGTGTGCTGAATAGTTACTTTGAATTTTAAAAAAAGAAATAAATATTTGGGGTTACTTATTAATCGCAAAAATACTTGTTGAATTGCTACCCATCAAGAAGTTACGAATAAGTTTACTAAACCTTTAAGGTTTAGTAAACTTACACTACTCCACATTGACAATTAATTAATAAATAACGACTTTTGCACCTTTTCAAAGGCAAAATAGTAAAATACGGTATAACACATAAAATACGAGGCATGGCACAAGATGATCAATTTAAAAAATTAGTTTCTCACTGTAAAGAATACGGGTTTATTTTCCAATCTAGTGAAATCTATGATGGATTAAGCGCAACTTATGACTATGGACCCTATGGTGTAGAATTAAAAAATAATATTAAGCAATATTGGTGGAAGTCCATGGTACAAATGCACGAAAATATCGTGGGTTTGGATGCCGCTATTTTTATGCACCCTAGTACCTGGAAAGCTTCTGGTCACGTAGATGCTTTTAATGATCCAATGTTGGATAACAAAGACTCTAAGAAAAGATACCGTGCCGATCAATTGTTGGAGGGCTACATGGAAAAGTTAGAGCTAAAAATCAACAAGGAAGTCAAAAAGGCAAAAAAGCGTTTTGGTGATGCTTTTAATGAAGAAGAATTCAGATCTACTAATCCAAGAGTTTTAGCGAATGCAGAGAAGCACGAAACGGTAAGAGTAGAGTTAGCGACTGCCATGACCAATGGCGATATGGAGGCCTTGGGTGCATTGATTGAAAAATACGAAATAAAATGTGAGATCAGTGGTACGGCTAATTGGACAGAAGTTCGTCAGTTCAATTTAATGTTCTCTACGCAACTAGGAAATATTGCTGGATCAGAAAGTAAGCTATACTTACGTCCAGAAACAGCACAAGGTATTTTTGTCAATTTCTTAAATGTACAAAAATCGACTCGTCAAAAACTGCCATTCGGTATCGCACAGATCGGTAAGGCGTTTAGAAATGAAATTGTAGCTCGACAGTTTATTTTCCGTATGCGGGAATTTGAACAAATGGAAATGCAGTTTTTCATTAAGCCAGGCACACAAAAAGAATGGTACGAATACTGGAAAACGAAGCGACTAGACTGGCATAAGGCCTTAGGTACTTCTCCAGATAAATTACGCTACCACGATCATGATAACTTAGCACACTATGCAGATGCAGCGGTTGATATTGAATTTGAATTTCCATTTGGTTTCAGAGAATTAGAAGGGATTCACTCTCGAACGGATTTTGATTTAACAGAGCATCAAAAGTTATCTGGCAAGAAGATGCAATACTTCGATCCAGTTACGCAAGAAAGCTATGTACCTTATGTAGTGGAAACTTCTATCGGTTGTGATAGAATGTTCTTGGCAATGATGGGCAATGCCTTACAAGAAGAAACAGTTCCTGATGCAAAAGGAAATGATTCTACTAGAACGGTCTTGAAATTGCATCCTGCTTTAGCACCTGTTAAATGCGCTGTTTTACCCTTAGTTAAAAACAAAGAAGTATTAACGGATAAAGCTAAAGAGGTGTACAATAAACTGACCGCTTCTTTCAATTGTCAATATGATGAAAAAGATGCAATTGGTCGCCGATACCGCCGTCAAGATGCGATCGGTACACCTTATTGTGTTACCGTAGATTTTGAATCATTAGATGATAATATGGTGACGATTAGAGAAAGAGATTCTTTAAAGCAAGAGCGAGTGCCTATTGATAAGGTACGCGGAATTGTGTTGGAAGGAATTGATATGGGGTCTCTTTTTTAAATGGTAAATGGTAAATGGTAAATCTTATGACGTTGACCGTATGACTCAACTAAAAATTAAGTAAGCATTATTGAGTCAACATCTAATTATCAACATCAAGTGATTTACCATTTACCATTCAACATTTACCATTCATAACTCCTGCCCCGCATAATACCCTGTATCCACATCCTTAAGCATTTTCACAACATAAGTTACTTGCCCTACATGATACGAAAAATGCTCCACCACATGTACCAAAATACTTAGTCCACTTTCTTGATAAATCTGTACCTCCCGCTTTTTAACTAAATCCTCAGCAGTTACTTCGTTCAATACCGCTTCCACATCTTTTTTCAAAACAGATAATAAATCCAATAATTCTTCCAAAGGAA
>CAKZUM010000752.1 GCA_937921525.1 uncultured Saprospiraceae bacterium | reverse complement strand
GCAACTATACCACTCATCCATTGTTCATCCCATAGCAAGGTTCGGTAGGGGGCATCCCATCGCCAATGCTGCCAGGCCCTTCCTAGAAAAACAGCTATGGTGGCCAATTGAATGAGTTTAAAAAAAGAGGAATTTGTTTTGTTAGTTGTGTCCAAGTAAAATTTATTTAGTATTGGCTAAATTCTTCGTTAAGGGACTAGGAAAAAAATAACCTACCCATTCTGACTTGTTCTTTTTCTGTGTAAGAAACCCAAAAATAGAACCGTAGCCCAGCTATGCTTCGATTTTTTGAATTCCTTACACAAAAAAATAACTGCGCCATAACGGGTACTTTATTTATTGCCTACTCCCTAAATTAAAAGCTGCACCTATAAACTTTTGTTAAATAGGTCGGTATAATTTGCTTAATTACTTATAGGTCTAGATTTTTATACTATTCCGAAAAAACTAAAACAAAGTTACCAATGAAAAATATAACTTATTTATTATTTGCAATTTGTCTAGTAATTGCTGCTTGTGGCGATGATAGAGACGCACAATTTATCTTAAGCAATGACGGGGACAATAGTACATCCCCAAATTTACCAGAAGATGTGTATGAAGCGGCGACCCAATTTACGGCAGCGCAAGTAGCCCCATATGAAGGACAAGTTCTTTCAGAGGTAAATTATTACATGGCAGATACGCCATTGAGCACTAGCATAAAAATATATGGCGCAGGAGACGGTAGTACTCCAGGAGACCTATTATATGAAAGTTCTTTAACGGGAGCTATCACAGCAGATGAGTGGAGTACGCATGTTCTATCTTCGCCAATTACTCTAACTGGAGAAGAAATATGGATTAGTATCCGAATGCGTTTGGCTAGAACTCAGCAATCCATAGGTTGTGATGCAGGCCCTTCTGTCGCTGGAGGAGATTGGACTTTCCAAGAATCTGATGGCGTCTGGCGTCCTTTTCAGGTTAGAACAGGAGAAAGTATTAATTGGAATATTCGCGGAGTTGTAGAGGAATAGATTTTTTTAGAATAGAGAAGCGAGAGCAGACCAGCCCGACTGCCGTCAGGCGGGCGGGGAAGAGAGAGATATATTCCGCTTAAACCTGCCTGCCAAGGAACGCAGGCAGGAAATAATAGAATCTTGTCTGTTTTGAATGCAATACGTCTCTGCTCTCGCTTCTCTACTCTCTGTTCTATTTTACCCATCATACTGATACAATTTCAAGACCTCAATAATCTTTATTAGCTTCTCTGCATATTTCTTATCTGTCGCATACCCTGCCTTTTTCAAGCCATGCGCCCATTGTTTATAGTCATTTCCTAGTTTTTTAAGATGCTTGTATCGCTTGGTACTCAATAAAATAGAGTGCTCCCGATAGCTTTCTGTTGCACTATTGAATACCCGAAACATATCATAAAAGTCATCATCGTGGTAATTTCTACAGGTACAACCCTTGCATTTAGACCGGCATTTAATACCAAAATGATTGTTGGACTCTTTGGCTAGTCTACTATCCCCAGCATTGGATTCTAATAAACCCTGCGCTAGGGTAATACTGATAGGAATGTCGTATTTTTCTTGTTCTATTCGGGCAATAGGGCCAAATTTCTGTAAATAGGTATTAAGAATAGCTTGTTTTTCTTGTACTATATGATTGGGAATACCTTTTCGTGCTGCATAATCTGGACTTAAAATAAAAGTTAGATTATAGAAACTTTGTGCCTTATGAACCTTTCCTTTATTAGAAAAGATCTTTTTGGCTACTGTTGGGGCTTCTCTTTTTTTATTACTAAATAGTGGTTGAGTACTTTTATTGGTCGATTCATCGAAAATAGGTTGCTTGACAGGCTGTATTACAGGTATATTTATGGTATCTTTTGACTTGAATTGAAAAGCTATTTTAACGTCTTTTTGTACGATTAGATGTAGTAGCATACACCCAAGTATTAGCTCGAACCAATGATTGGAAAACCAATATAGATACTTTCGCCAATTTATTGGAGGCAAAGTGTATGCGCTAGGATTTAGGAGTTCTGGCTTATTCATGCTTGTATTGCTTATAGTATTCAATACAAAAGTAAGCTAATTTTAATTAAATTAAAACAATTTGTTTTAAAACTAACAAATAATATCAAATATGGACGACGGATGGACTAAAGTATTAAGCACCACAGAGCTTTTTAAAGCTAAGGTGTTAGAAGCCAAATTGAAAGAAAACAATATCGAATGCTATATCATGAACAAACAGGATTCTGCCTATGTTATGATTGGAGCAATAGAAATATATACTAAAGAATCTGATGTGGAACGAGCGAAAGAATTAATTGAAGAAATAGCAGATTAACAAAATACGTTCTTTGACAAATTCCGTGTTCAAATAAAAAGAAAAATCAAAAGCGACCAACGAGAGTGTTAGTTTTTATTTTTATTTGATCTTTTTCACGGGATTTGTCAAAGAACCTAAAATATAACATTTAAGATTATGGCTAATGAAAATACAGCGTCTATCGTACTAGGCGCAGGCTGCTTTTGGTGTGTGGAGGCAGTATTTCAAGAATTAAAAGGGGTTACATCTGTTGATTCTGGATATACGGGTGGACATACTAAAAACCCAAAATATAAAGAGGTTTGTTCTGGAAAAACAGGACATAATGAAGTAGCAAAAATAACTTTTGATCCTTCTGTTATCTCTCTGGAGCAATTGCTTCAGGTGTTTTGGGCCACCCACGATCCTACGACTTTAAACAGACAAGGCTACGATGTAGGAACGCAATATCGGTCTGGTATCTATTATGCTAATGAAGAGCAGCAAGCTATTGCTATCAAGTCTAAGGCAGAAATGGCTCCTCAAATTTGGGAAGATCCTATCGTCACAGAAATCGAGCCTCTAGGAGATTTTTATGAGGCAGAGGATTATCATAAAGATTACTACACTCTGAATCCAAATTACGGCTATTGCAGAGCCATTATTACACCTAAGGTGAATAAGTTCAGAAAGCAATTTCGAGAGCAGTTGAAAAAATAACCAATAATCAAAATGAAGAAGCTAAATAAATTAACACCAGAAGAAGC